>SYNW01000126.1 GCA_005805045.1 Actinomycetota bacterium | reverse complement strand
GACGAACGAACAGATGTCAATAAACTTCTGCCTTTAACCCAAGCAGTTGCGCCGTAGAATGGTGTCGTGACTGGGTTCAAGATTGATTCGTCAAAAAGTGAAGATTCGGAGAGCAAGTCTTTCGCCGACGCCTACGAAATGGTTTTTGATTACGCCAAACGCGAAACATTGAAACCGATTCGCGGTGCAGGCAGATGGATCGCCTATGGTCTATTGGCTGCGCTGTGCCTTAGTGCCGCACTAGTTTTCGGCGCGCTCGGCGTGTTGCGACTGTTGCAGACGAGCGATCTTGGCGGTTCGAGTTCATGGTCTTGGTTGAGTTATTTGCTTGCACTCGTGGTTTGCGTTGCTTTGTTTTTTGTCGCAAAGTCACGCATTCGCAAAGGAACGCTAAATAAGTTATGAGCCAAGAAGATGAAGTATCGCGCGATGAGGTTATTGCAGGCCTTGAGCGATTTCAGGATGACCTGAAAGTCTCTCTAGGCAACAAGTCCCTGCAGTTGAAAGCACTCGTCGGTGGGGCATCGACGTTAGGAATGCTCTCGTCATTTCTTTTGGGACGAAAAAGTGCCAAAAAGCGCGGCGCAGAACCTGACACGAATTCAACAGATTAAGTTGCTGTTCTGATGTTTGCTTACGGCGAAAAGGTTTTGTTGATCGACGCCAAAAAACGGCGATACTTGTTCACGTTGAAAGTCGACGGAGAATTTCATACGCATTCTGGATTTTTAGCGCACGGCGATGTTTTGCAGATCGAAGAAGGATCAATGCTCAGATCGACGAAGGGCGCCGAATATATTGTTTTGCGTCCGACCCTCGAAGATTTTGTTATTCAAATGCCACGTGGTGCCCAAGTGATTTATCCGAAGGATCTCGCGCCGATTTGCATGATGGCGGATGTCTTTCCGCTTGCCAAGGTCTTCGAATCGGGTCTGGGTTCTGGGGCATTGTCCCTGACCCTGCTTCGCTACGGTGCAGAAGTTACCGGCTACGAAATTCGCGAAGATTTTGCCAATCGTGCCCAAACGAATGTCCGGGAATATTTGGGCGCTGACGCGTTGAGCCGCTATCACGTCTCGGTGCGAGATGTTTATGCAGGCATCTCTGAAACAGGTTTTGACAGGATGGTTCTGGATTTGCCCGAGCCCTGGCAAGTAGTACCCCATGCGCAAGGTGCATTGCGCAAGGGAGCGATCCTGGTTTCTTATTCGCCGAGCATTACCCAAGCGGTCAAGACCCGCGAATCGATGCGAGACGGATGGCTCGATCATCGAACACTCGAAGTGCTACATCGCACTTGGCACATTGACGGCGCGTCCATCAGACCAGATCATCGAATGGTCGCACACACCGGATTCTTGACTTCAGCCCGATTTGTCGGAGCCTAAATATTTTTTAAGGTTCGATAAAAATACATTCGCCAGGGCATTCTTCGGCCGATTCAACGACTGCATCGAGTTGCGAGTCTGCGAAATTTGCCACCCCGGCGGCACCCTGCGCGTTTCCTTTGGCAGTGGCATAGACAGTTGCGCCTTCTTTGACGTATGCCAAACCATCATCGAGCAAAGTGAAAACCTCTGGGGCGATTTCTTCGCAAAGCCCATCACCAGTGCAAAGATCTTGATCGATCCAAACTTTCATATCCTGGTTTCTCCTTGAAATTTATGCAACTGAAGTATTGACGACGAAAATAGGCTACACGGGCTTTCCAAGGATTTTGTGCCATTGGCACGACTTTTGGATTTAGGTGTTTGACCTATACGGTAGGGCTCGCGACTTGAAAGGCGGAATTCACGATGGCACGAGAAGGTGACCCAAGTGCTGAATCGGCGCGTGACCGAACTCGTCAACTCGAGGAAAATCTGCTCGCAACAAAAGGACAGTTAGCCCAAGCGGTGTCTCAAAATGAAAAACTCTCGTATACATTGCGCGAATCACGTGAACACATAGCGTCATTGCGCGATGAAGTAGACAAGTTGACTCAACCACCAAGTGGATACGGCGTCGTCGTCGGCAAGAACGATGATCAAACAGTCGACATTTTGACTAACGGCAGAAAAATGCGCGTTGCCGTGCATCCAGACATAGATCTCGAAAATCTAGAACGGGGTTGCGAAGTCGTACTCAACGAAAGTTTCAATATTGTCAAGGTGCGCGTCGCTGAAGTTGTCGGTGAAGTCGTTCATCTCAAAGAGTTGCTTGACGATGGGGTTCGAGCCGTGGTCACGGGTCGAGGTGACGATGAGAGAGTTTGCGAGTTGGCAGATTCAATGCGCGGCACTCATTTGCGCAGTGGTGATCTGTTGAGAATGGATCCGAAATCGAACCTGCTTCTCGAACGACTCAGTCAACCCGAAATTGAACACCTCCTCTTGGAAGAAGTACCGGATATTTCCTACGCCGACATTGGCGGCCTTGACGATCAAATTGAAGAAATTGCAGACGCTGTAGAGCTGCCATTTCTTTATGGCGATCTATTTGCTGAGCACCAATTGCCCGCACCGAAGGGAATCCTGCTTTACGGACCACCAGGCTGCGGTAAGACACTGATCGCCAAGGCTGTGGCCAATAGTTTGGCAAAGAAGGTGTCCTCGGCGAATGGCGGCGAGAAGGCAAAGAGTTACTTCATAAATATCAAGGGACCAGAGTTGCTCAACAAATATGTGGGTGAAACCGAGCGACAAATCAGGCTCATCTTTCAGCGCGCACGCGAAAAAAGTGAAGAGGGTTGGCCAGTCATCGTATTCTTCGACGAAATGGACTCGATGTTCCGCACGCGTGGCACCGGCATTTCTTCTGATATGGAGTCGACCATCGTGCCGCAACTCTTGGCCGAGATCGATGGAGTAGAGGGTCTGCGCAACGTCATCGTGATCGGGGCGACGAATCGAGAAGACTTAATTGACCCGGCTATTTTACGACCAGGTCGACTTGACGTAAAAATACGTATCGACAGACCAGACGAGTCTGCCGCCCGACAAATTTTCTCGAGGTATCTAACCGTCGAAGTGCCAATCGCCGAATCTGAAATTGATCAACACGGGGGCTCAGTTGACGCGGCGGTCAGAACAATGATCGAACGCACGGTGGAGGAGATGTATCGCCAGAGCCAAGCGAACCAGTTCTTGGAAGTCACCTATCAAAATGGTGATCGGGACGTGATGTATTTCAAAGACTTCGCGTCTGGTGCAATGATCGAAAACATAGTTCGTCGTGCCAAAAAATTGGCGATTAAGCGACTGATCGCAGGCGGTAAACGCGGTGTGTCGATCGAAGATCTGACGACTTCTATTCGACAAGAGTTCAAAGAACACGAAGATCTGCCGAATACAACCAACCCTGACGACTGGGCGAAAATATCGGGCAAGAAAGGTGAACGTATCGTCTTCATACGCACCCTCGTGCGTGACGACAAAGATGCAAACTCTGGCGGGCGGGCGATCGAAAAGACCGCCACTGGGCAATACCTGTAGGGGTCCGCTTTGAGCATTGCCAAGGTTCTCGGTATCGAAACCGAATATGGGATTATCGCCATCGGGATGGACTCAAGCCCGATCACATCCTCGTCTTTGCTGATTAATTCGTATGTGAGCCGATTTGATTCGTCTATCGGTTGGGACTTTGCCGCAGAAATGCCCGGCACTGACGCGAGGGGTTACAACCTCGACGATGTGTTTCCACCTGACATCGAAGTGCAGATGGTGAATACGGTCTTGACCAACGGCGCTCGTTATTACGTCGATCATGCGCACCCCGAAATCTCGACCCCTGAGTGTCGGTTCGCATCGGAGGCGTTGTTGTTTGATCGCGCGGGCGAAGAGATCGTCAGGCAAAGCATGGTGACTGCAAAAACCGTGCTGCCCAAGGGTGCCGAACTGGTTGTCTACAAAAATAATTCGGATGGAAAAGGCAATAGTTACGGATGTCACGAAAATTACCTGCTGAGCAGGGCCGTGCCGTTTGGAGAAATGGCGACGCTGATTACACCGCACTTTGTCACGCGGCAAATTTTCTGTGGAGCCGGCAAGGTTGGTAGCGAGTTTGAGGGGATGCCAAGCAACTCCGTCGCGTATCAACTTTCCCAACGTGCCGATTTTTTCGAAGAAGAAATCGGCCTCGAAACCACGTTAAAACGGCCGATCGTCAACACCCGGGACGAGCCACACTGTGATCCGAGCAAATATCGCCGACTTCATGTGATTGTGGGTGATGCAAACATGAGTGAAGTTGCGACTTTTCTGAAACTCGGAACCACGGCGATCTTGTTGGCGATGATCGAAGATCGACAACTCGGCGAAGATCTGTTGCTGGCGAGCCCTGTGGCGGCGATACGACAGGTGAGCCACGACCCGACATTGCGTCAAAGAATATTGCTTGAGTCCGGCAAAACAGTGACAGCGCTCGAGCTACAAGAAATTCTCTGTGAGCGAGCAGAGCGCTACGCCACACAATTCGGTCTTGAGTCGGTTGGCAACGAGGACGGAAAGCTGATTTTACGAAGATGGCGCGAGGTGATAGAAGGTCTGAAGGAAGATCCACTCTCCCAAAGCCACATTGTCGACTGGGTTGCAAAGAAACGAATCATCGATGGCATGACCGAACGTCACAATTTGCGAGCCAATGATCCGCGATTGAAGGCGATCGACCTGCAGTATCACGACATGCGCCGTGAAAAGTGCCTGGCGTTACGCGCCAATCTAGAAACCATGGTCAATGACGCAGAAGTTCTTCGCGCGGTTGACACGCCACCAGACACCACGCGCGCATATTTTCGAGGGATGTGTCTAAAGAAGTGGCCGTCGGATGTAGTGGCAGCGAACTGGGACAGCATCGTGTTCGATATCGGCAAAGAACCGCTTCGACGCGTGCCGATGATGGAGCCACTGCGAGGAACGAGATCGATGACCGAACATTTATTCGAAAAATGCGAATCGCCGGCCGAATTAGTCGCGATGCTCGGAAATCAAGTCTCAAGTTCCGACTTTAAGCCGACTAATTGAGCCTTTCAGGCTGATCCGCAATAGTTTTACTTCTGTCGTTTTTTTGGCTATGGTGCGCATATGGCTGAAAGAACCCGTAAACAAAAAGCAAACACCGATCGAATTAAAGATGAAGTCGTTGTCGAGGCGAAGGTCGTTCCCAAAGGCGAAAAACTGAAGGCAGATTTAGACGACCTGCTTGATGAGATCGATGAAGTTCTTGAGTCAAACGCCGAGGACTTCGTAAAGAGTTACGTGCAGAAAGGTGGCCAATAGCCGTATCCTAAAAATATGGCTATGCCGATGTTCGCCGCTGGTTCTGACCCAGGCGCAAATTTTGGAGAATTACTCAAACGTGTCGGATTGTCGCCGTTTGCTTCGCACTCGGACGAAAATGATCTAGACATTCCACACGCCACGACCTGCGTGGCGATGCGATGTTCGGGTGGAGTGGTCATGGCGGGAGATCGTCGCGCCACATCGGGCAACCTGATCAGTCACCGCAGCATGGAGAAGGTCGTTTCGGCTGACGATTTCAGCGGTGTGGCAATCGCGGGTGCAGCCGGACCAGCCATGGAAATGATCAAACTCTTTCAATTGCAACTCGAACACTACGAAAAAGTGGAAGGACAAACTCTTTCTCTAGAGGGAAAAGCCAATCAACTGTCGATGTTCGTGCGCAGCAACTTGCCGGCGGCAATGCAGGGTCTCGTGGTCGTGCCGATTTTCGCCGGTTTTGATCTGTCATCAAAATCAGGCAGATTATGGGACTACGACGTCACCGGTGGCCGGTATGAAGAAAAAGATTTCGTCGCTACCGGTTCTGGAATGCTGCACGCCAGCACCGTGATGCGAGTCGCTTGGCGCCGTGATCTGACAGTTGACGACGCAGTGAAACTTTGTGCCAAGGCGTTGTGGGAAGCGTCAGATGCAGACTCGGCCACGGGAGGCCCCGACGCTTTGCGGGGCATTTATCCCGTTGTGGCTTCAATTACCAAAGATGGCTGGAGTGGAATTTCTAACGAGAAGTTGAGTCAGATCTATGGTGAAATCGCCAAAGAAGTGGGATCACGATGAGCATGCCTTATTACGTTCCGCCAGAGCAATTCATGAAAGATCGGGCCGATTACGCCCGAAAAGGAATAGCCCGAGGTCGCACACTTGTTGCGCTGCAATACGAAAATGGCATTGCGATTATCTCGGAAAATCCATCCACGACTTTGCACAAGATCAGTGAAATTTATGATCGAATCGCCTTCGCCGGTGTGGGCAAATACAACGAATTTGATCAACTTCGCGTTGCTGGCGTGCGTGCAGCAGACCTCAAGGGCTATCAATTCTCGAGGCAAGACGTAGATGCTCGTAGTTTGGCCAATCAATACGCCCAGATTCTGAGTCAAATGTTTAGTGAGGGACCAAAGCCGATGGAGGTTGAGCTGTTGGTCGCCGAAGTTGGCGTCGATGCATCATCCGACAGGTTGTTTCATGTGCTGTATGACGGCACCGTGTTAGACGAACACGATTTTTCGGTGTTGGGTGGGGACAGCGAAGCGGTTCTTTCCAGACTCAAAGCCGGCTATAAATCGCAGATGTCGATCCAGGAAGCCATCGCAGTTGCGATACAGGCCCTCTCTGGTGCGGAGCGGAAACTAAATCACGACGAACTCGAAGTCGCTCTGCTCGAGCGCAACGGTCGGCGACGCTGTTTCCGACGTATTGAAGACGCAGAGATCAAGGCGCTTCTCGGCTAGGCCGGTTAGCGCGGGCGGTCAGAAATGACTAGGTTCTGAATATGGAGCGTCGGATATTCGGATTAGAGAACGAATACGGCGTGACTTGCACGCTTCGTGGTCAACGAAGGTTGAGCCCAGACGAGGTGGCCAGATATTTATTTCGCAAAGTCGTTAGTTGGGGACGTAGCTCAAATGTTTTCCTTGAGAACGGAGCCCGACTTTATTTGGACGTGGGATCTCACCCCGAATATGCGACACCGGAGTGCGACTCGATACATGAGGTGGTCGTGCACGACAAAGCCGGCGAAAGAATTCTTGAAGATCTACTCGTTGGTGCAGAACAGCGACTGCGCGACGAGGGCATTCGGGGGACGATTTATTTATTTAAAAACAACACGGATTCGGCGGGCAACAGTTATGGCTGTCACGAGAACTATCTCACTTCTCGCAGCGATGAAATAGAGAAGTACTCACAAGTTCTGATTCCTTTTTTGGTGACGCGACAGATTTTTACGGGTTCAGGCAAGGTGCTGCAGACTGCGCGGGGTCCGATTTATTCGATCGCCCAGCGGGCGGAACACATTTGGGAAGGATTGAGTTCGGCCACGACGCGAAGTCGACCGATCATCAACACACGCGACGAGCCACATGCCGACGCCGAGAAGTACAGGCGTCTGCATGTGATTGTCGGCGACTCGAACATGAGTGAATATTCGAACTACGTCAAGGTTGGTTCAACAGCGTGCATTTTGCGAATGATGGAGGACCCTGGTTTTGATCTGCGTGATCTGACTCTAGAAAATCAAACCCGAGCAATCAGAGAAATTAGTCATGACATCACTTGTCGCAAAAAAATACGACTTGCGTCTGGTAGGGAGTTGTCTGCGCTCGACATACAGCGTGAATTGCTGGATCGCGCACTGAAGTATGCCGACACCGAGAGGTTTCCCGCCGAAGAGCTCAAGGCGCTTGAAATGTGGGAGCATTGCATTTCGACGATTGAAAACGATCCTCTAAAACTGAGTCGAGAGGTCGACTGGGTCATCAAATATCATTTGATCGACGCATTTCGCAATCGACATGGTTTGGCGCTCGACGACTCTCGGGTTCAATTGGTGGATTTGCAATATCACGACATTTGTCGCAACCGCGGTCTTTTTTATAAATTGCAGCAAAACGGACTTGTGGATCGCGTTTGTAATGACGACGAGATCGAGATTGCCCGAGATCGGGCTCCGCAAACAACAAGGGCGAAGTTGCGTGGCGATTTCATCAAACGGGCGAAAGAGCGCAAACGTGATTACACCGTGGATTGGGTGCATTTGAAACTCAATGATCAGGCCCAGCGCACAGTGCTATGCAAAGACCCTTTCAAAAGCAAGGACGAGCGAGTCGACAAATTAATCGCTTCACTCTAAAGAAATTGTTCAGCACTACGATGAATGTGTGTCAGATAGCCAAATAGACAGAATGCAGCGTCGAAAATCGCTGGCTTTCAAGCAACTCGTTGAATGGGTTGTCGTGATCGGCCTTGCATTGATGGTCGCCGTGTTTCTGCGTGTTTTTTTGGTGCAGCAGTTTTACATTGCGGGTCCGAGCATGGAGACCACGATGTTCTCGGACAATAGGGTTCTGGTCAATAAACTCGCATACCGCCTGGGCGATATCGAACGCGGGGATGTCGTCGTGTTTGACAGGGCTCTAATCAACGGCTCCGAAGTCGAACACGATGACCTGATTAAACGCGTGATCGGACTGGCCGGTGAAACTATTGCGATCAAAGATTGCGTCGTGCTGATCAATGGAGAGGCATTGTCTGAGCCCTATTTGCCAAAACGGGACTCGATCCTGACTGAATTGGTGGATAGATGTGGAGTTGTAGAGATGATCGAGACCAAACTTGCGGCTGACGAAGTTTTTTTGATGGGAGACAATCGACCTCAGTCCTTTGACAGTCGAATGTTTGGTGCGATCAATCAGAACCGAATCATCGGACAGGCCATTGTTTTGATTTGGCCGCTACGTTCGGCGAAGGGTCTGTAAGAATATCTAGGACGGCAGCGTTTTGTTGATTGCATCGGTCATGCGATCGGGCCAGTCACTGTAAACCGCGTCAACGCCCATCAAAAGCGCCGTTCGTAGTTGTTCGTCGTGTTGCAAGTCCCAACTGAACGCAGCAATGTTGAAACGATGGGCCAAAGAAACCAGACCACCATTCCAATCCGTGTGATGCATGTTCAACGCATCGATTTTGAATTTTGCCAAGTCTGCGCAGCGTCTTTCTGGACCTTCAACTATTTTGCCCAGGCGAATTGAATTGACGTAGCGAAATGCAGGGTAGAGGACTTTCCAAGATTCCAACACTCTGATGTCTGGATGACAAATGAATATTCGACCAGGATTATCCTTGTGGCTGGTCGATGCGGCGATGAGGGGCATCGCTCTGGTATCACAAACATCGATCGAAATCGACACGTATTCGGGACAAAGTTTCAGTAACTGACCGTATCTCGGAATTGAGCCTGGAAGTTCGGTAGATGCGACCTCAGATATTTTCGTCGAGCGCAATATCGAGAATATTCCTCCTTTGACTACGCCGTCATGATCGAGCACCACCTCGGAGTCCTTCGTCACCCAACAATCGGTCTCCAAACCCGTCGCACCAAGTTTCAGTGCCAGTTGAAACGATTCACGAGTATTTTCGGCAGCATGCGCACTCGCCCCGCGATGAGCAAACAGTATGGGCTTGTCGTAGAGCGACGCCAGACGTTGTTGCACACTCCGATGATACGAGAACCGTTCTCCTAGACTTTGAGCATGTTCAACTTGACCGGCAGCGAGATCATGTTCTTGTTGATTATCGGTCTCGTCGTGTTGGGTCCAGAAAAGCTGCCAGACGCCATTCGCCGCGTAGGGCGGCTGTATGGTGAATTGAAGCGCATGTCTTCTGGTGTGCAGTCGGATCTTCGAAAAGTGATGGATGAACCGGTCAAGGAAATGATGAAGTCCACAAATTCATTGAAATCGCTGTTCACAGATACGGCAAATGATCTTCAATCGGTGGCCAAAGATGTCGTTCCTCCCAATTTTGTGCCGTATAGCGCGACGACCAACGGCGAAACTGCGCCACCCAAATCGAGCGAAAATCCAGTTGTCTTATATCAACCCAGTGCGGAGGAGATTGCTCAATTTGAAGCAAGCGACGCAGAAAACGAAACCACAGAAGCCACTTCAAGGGTTGCTGAAGTAGCCACTCAACGAACGCAAACCGAGCACGAAGCAGAGACAACTTCAACGCCTGTATTGGATGACGTCTCATAATGGGTTTTCGTTCCTCTGCGACTGGAACCTCAACGATGTCTTTGGGCGATCATCTGGGTGAGTTGCGCATGCGTTTGATTCGATCCATCTTGGCAGTGGCACTTGGCGCGGCGGCGATACTCGCGTTCTACGACCCGGTCTTGAGATTTTTGACCCGTCCTTACCGCAACTTATGCGCCGAAAGATCCGACTTCAATTGTGATGGATCGCTGTTCGCCCTCGGACCCCTAGACGGTCTCTCTGCGCGCATGAAAATCGCCGGATACGGGGGTTTAATTCTGGCTCTACCGGTTTTGTTGTGGCAAATTTGGCGGTTTATAGTGCCCGCGCTGAGCAGCAAAGAAAAAAGGTACACGATTCCGTTCATAGCATCCTCGGTGATTTTGTTCGCATCGGGATGTGCGCTCGCATATTGGACGCTGTCACGCGCGCTGGAGTTTTTGATTTCTTGGTCGGGCACAGATGTCAATCAGGCTTTTCAAATTACGAAATATGTGAGTCTTGTTACTTTGATGATTTTGGCCTTTGGCGTTGGTTTCCTCACGCCGTTGTTGATCGTATTTTTGCAACTTGCCGGTGTTCTGACCCCAAAAACGTTGCTCAAGCAATGGCGCATTGCGATCGTTGCAATTTTTTTCACCGCCGCGATCATCACCCCGAGCGGTGACCCGATCACGCTGATGGCACTCGGCTTGCCGTTGACGCTGCTGTACTTCGTGGCAATTTTCGTAGGCTTCATTGCGACTCGCAAACGTACTCGTGAAGCTGATTGAGATTCGCAACCCGCTCGATGTCTAGACCGAGTCGTGAATCGCTGATTTCGAGATACAACTTTGGTCTCGACAAATTTCAGATCGAAGCCCTCGACGCATTAGACCGAGGCGATTCTGTGCTGGTTGCCGCGCCAACCGGTTCTGGCAAGACTCTTGTTGCCGAATACGCAATTGAAGCTGCGCGTCAACAAGGACAGCGGGCGTTTTACACCGCTCCGATCAAGGCTCTTTCGAATCAAAAGTTCAACGACTTGGTCGCTCACTACGGAACAAGTGACGTTGGTTTGCTGACTGGTGACAACAGCGTCAATTCAAACGCGCCAATTTTGGTGATGACAACAGAGGTTTTGCGAAACATGATTTATGCTCGATCTAAGGCTCTGGACCAACTTGCGGTCGTCGTGTTGGATGAGGTGCACTTCTTGCAAGACGCCTATCGCGGTCCAGTTTGGGAAGAGGTGATCATTCATCTCGACCCGACGGTGCAGTTGGTCTGCCTCTCGGCAACCGTGTCTAATGCCACAGAAGTAACAGAGTGGCTGAGCACCGTTCGGGGTCGAACTCTGCCGATCGTCGAAGAGCAACGACCCGTTGAATTGGTCAATCACTTCGTCGTCGGTGATGCGAGTAGTCACGAAGTAAAAATGTACGAGACGATCGTCAATGGCGCGGCAAATCCCGAGGTTGCAAAACTCGAACTTCAAGTGACGGCAAGTCGCACCAGTGACGGCTCGAGTGACAATCGACGGTCATATCGAGCAGGCCGAACTGGTAGCCGCCCAAGAGTATTCAGCCCGAACCGTGTCGAGGTAGCGGATCTTTTGCAGCGACAAGATTTGCTACCGGCGATCGTGTTCATTTTCAGTCGCAATCAATGTGACGAAGCCGCTGAATCTTGCGTGCGTGCGGGTTTGCGTCTGACTGACCAAGAGCAACGGACCGAAATTTCCGAAATTATTGATGCCCGTGTCACGATGTTTAGTGACGATGATCTGGCTGCTCTCGGTTTCTCAAAGTTCGCCAACCAACTTGAGTCGGGCATCGGAGCACACCACGCTGGCCTGGTGCCGGCGTTCAAAGAAATTGTTGAAGAGTGTTTTGTTCGTGGCTTGGTGCGACTGGTGTTCGCGACAGAAACACTCGCAGTAGGGCTGAACATGCCGGCTCGAGCCGTTGTGATCGAAAAGATTACAAAATTTACGGGCGAGCACCATCAGCCGCTGAAGGCGTCCGAATATACACAGCTGACGGGTCGAGCTGGCCGAAGAGGCATCGACACCGTGGGGCATGCTCTCGTGTTGTGGAATCAATTCATAAGTTTTGACGCTGTCGCGGCTTTGGCGTTGAGTCGCTCTTTTCGATTGGTCTCGGCGTTTAGACCTACTTACAACATGGCGGCCAATTTGATACAGACGCACTCGCGACAAGAGGCCCACCATCTGCTGAACCTGTCCTTCGCTCAGTTTCAAAGCGGTCGTGATGTAGTTGAACTACAGGCCCGTGTCTCTCGTCGCACTAAAGAACGTGACCGACTGCGCGATCAAGCCACGAGTCCGTTCGGCGACATTGATGAATATCGCCGAGCCTTCGATGCGAGACCGGACGCAACGCAAATCGCAACCGCGATCGACGAGTTGCAGCTGGGTGATCTGATCAATATCCCCAAGGGGGGTCGCGATAGCAAGGCGGCAGTTGTGGCCACTGCGCAACGTGCCACTGGTACAAAACTCACACTCATCGCCGCCAATCGCGCCGTGTTCCAAGTGCAGGCAGGGGACTTTGATTCACCACCGCTAAAACTTGGGTATATAAAGATTCCGGATTCATATGCACGCACTAGTCCGCGATTCATCAAAGAAGTGGCGAATCGGGTCCAACGAACCAAGATCAATTCGAAGTCGCATCCAAATCGAGGTCGCACTGAACGAGATCATCCGGTAAAAAGCGACCCCGAGTTACGCAGGCGTCTGGTTGCGGCAAAATCGGCAGACCGAATTGATGACGAGTTGAAGGCGATCGAGGTGCGAATTGAGAAATCGGTTCAGTCGGTGAGTGCAAGGTTCGACGACCTTGTGCGACTCATGGAACGACGCGGATATGTAACGCAATGGACGCTCACGGCACAAGGCATCTCTTTGGCGAGGATATTTCATGAACTCGATCTGGTGATTGCCGAATCTCTTGCCGCAGGATTCTTCGACAATCTGACGCCGCCAGAGTTGGCGTCACTATTGAGCGTCTTTGTATTTGAATACAGACGAGCCGAGGAGCCGCCCAAACCGAGAATTCCGAAAGCTCTGCAAACCAAGTGGAAACAACTCAAGGACCTGAGCGACAAGATCGCGCGTGATGAAGAGGCAGCCGGCGTGGCACCACATCGCTCGCTTGACCCTGGCCTGCTGGAGATAACTTTGGAGTGGGCGAGTGGCGGTGAACTGATTGATATTTTGAGCGACGATCTAACTGCGGGTGATTTCGTGCGGACGATGAAACAGTTAGTGGATCTGCTTCGCCAAATTGCTCTGATCGTACCTACGTCACAGACCAGCAAGTGTGCCGAACAGGCGGCACAGGCGTTATTGCGTGGCGTCGTCGCGTCGTCTCAGGGGTCTTCGGTCTCAGGCTGATGGTAATTAAGCGTGGCGAGGATTGGGGTCAGAGAATTCTTCGTCCTGACGACTTATTGGTGTTCGACAATGACGTCCAGGCAAATGTATACCTGACGAAACAATTTCGGTACTCATTGCCAGTTCAAAGCATCGCGATTCTGAAATCAAACGTCGCTCGCTCGCTTGGTTTGAACGGCTCGGACACGAACGGCGAGAAGATGTTGAAGACAAGTTTCGACGTGCTTGAGGTCGAAATATGTGGTGGTGATGGCAAAGTGTCGAGTGAATGTTTTCTTGGCAACGCGGTGATTCGAAACAGTTGGCGACGCGGGACAATAATCGGAGTGTTCAATACCGCCTTCATCGCCGGACGAGATTGGGCACCTCGCGCACATCCGAATGACGGCAAACTGGATGTCTTGTTGCTTGACGAAGCGATGGGTTTGAGGCAACGACTAACGGCCTACCGATTGAGCAGATCTGGTTCACACTTGCCTCATCCACACTTCAAATACCTACAAAACCAAAGTTACGTGGCGAGCGACCTTGAAGGAGCGAAATTGACAGTTGACTCGGTTGAATTTGGGAAAGTCGAAAGTTGCAGTTTTAGGGTTATCCCTGACGCTGTTTCAATTTATTGGTAGAGGTTATGATGGCGTTATGTCTACGGCGATGAACCAACAAAAGATAGCCGCGATTAAGCAAGCGGTGTGCAACGACATTGACCATCGAGCATCTGATCTGATTGAAATTAGTCGGGCGCTCCATGCCAAACCTGAGACCAATTTCGAAGAGCACTTTGCCCACAAAATTTTGACTGACTACATCGCTGACTCAAAAATCGCCGTAACCCGTGGAGCATTCGATCTGCCGACTGCCTTTGATTCTGTTGTGCGTGGCGGCAACGGTCCGACGGTGGCCGTGCTCTGCGAATATGACGCGTTGCCCGGCATCGGGCATGCATGTGGTCACAACATCATCGCCACTGCGGGTCTCGGTGCCGGAGTCGCTCTTGCTGGCGTTGTTGAGCAGTGCGGCGGCAATCTACGTCTGATGGGCACGCCTGCCGAAGAGGGTGGCGGCGGAAAGATCGAAATGGCACGCAAGGGTGCGTTCAACAATGTCGACGCGGCGATGATGATTCACCCGGCCGACGCAGATCTGGCACGAATGAATGCAATTGCGATTCAAAACCTGTTGGTAAAATTCCACGGTCTTGCCGCACATGCAGCGGTGTCACCGCACAAAGGCAAGAATGCGCTTGATGCAGCCGTCCTTGGATATATGAATGTTGCCGCTTTGCGACAACATATTTTGCCCACCGAACGGATCCACGGAATTTTTACCAACTCAGGAGAAAAGCCCAATATCGTCCCGCGTGAGACATCTATGGATTGGTACGTAAGGTCACCGACCATTGAGAGTTTGCAACCACTCAAGCAGCGGGTCGCTCAGTGTCTCGAAGCTGGAGCCATGGCCGCAGGTTGCACGATAAGTTTCGAATGGAAGGGAAACACATTTGCCGATTTGATCGACAATGTGCCGCTGCTCGAGAGTTATATTCGCAATGCACAGGCGTTCGGACGAAAGATGACCACTGAACTTTTGCCAGGAACCGGCGGAGGCTCGACTGACATGGGCAATATCAGTTATCTTGTGCCATCAATTCACCCGATGATCCAAGTTGCACCAAGTGGCGTTTCTTTGCACAGTGCCGCATTCGCCGACCATACCAAGGGGCAAGAAGCAAGCCAGGCAATTGTTGATGGTGCAAAAATCATGGCGATGACGGCGATCGATATGTGGGCATCAGAGTCGTTGCAACGCGATGTGAAGGCCGCATTCGGCGCCGGGCTGGTGCCAGAAGGTGTGCTTTAAGCCCAAAAACAGGGCTGACTTCCAGGCTTTTGGTAATCCCGCATAATGGGCGAGCAGACTCGTAAGATAACGCGCCGTGACGGTGTACGTACCAGAAGTCTTTGAAGCCGATGAGCAAGAAATATTGCGGCGATATTTCACCAATCTGGACGGACCGGTTTTCGCCCTAGTCAATCTTCCCGAGGTGGTCAAGGGTGCGCTATTCGCCCGTTACAGCCGCAGCGCAAAAAGTTTGCGTCGCCTGTTTCTGGATGAGTTCGTAAATGATCTTGATTTGAGCGGAGACAAATCGGTTGACGCCACGATCGGCTTGGACCGCGCCGAAGATTTATACGAGAAAGTTTTTGTCGAGTATGGCGATGACAGTGTGGCTCAATTGGGTGGCGTGCACCTCGCTTGCGAACAGGCGTCGAACCTTCTGACCAAAATTCTTGAGCGGGGTCGGCTGATGAGTTATCTCGAACAGAGCACCAGATACATCAACTATGACGCCCGACTCGGTGGGCGCTACCGGTTTTACCGGGACGGAGACATTCTCAACGGTCCGTTTGGCACGCGTTATGTCGGAGACATGGACAGAATGTTCGATTCGTATTCGTCGATGGTCGTTGGCGTCACCGAACACGTGCGAAAAACAGTGAAGCGCGAATCCAATGTCTCTGATTTTGTTTTCAAGCAGGCCACGCGGGCAAAGGCGTTGGATGCGGTACGCGGTGTTTTGCCTGCGGCATCGCTTTCGAACCTCGGCATTTACGGCAGTGGCCAAGGTTACGAAGCTCTATTGTTGCGAATGCGCGGTCATCATTTGCCTGAGGCCCGGTTTTATGCAGATTTGATGCTCGAAGAACTGCGCAAAGTAGTGCCAAGTTTCTTGCGACGAGTTGACGTCGCCGACCGCGGTGGAAGATGGACGGAGTATTTGGCACGTCAAGAGCAGCAGACGATACAGCTTGTCGACGAATTTTTCGGCGCACTCGACCCTGAAGATGCTGCCGAAGTCGAGCTCACCGACTTTGATCCAGATGGTGAAGATAAATTGCTCGCGGCGATTTGTTATTCAAGTTCACATTTGCCCGAACACCAACTGATGGATCAAGTGCGCCAGCTGAGCCATGATCGACGGGTTGCGTTGATCCGCGCATACGTTGGCCAACGCGAAAATCGCCGTCATAAGCCAGGACGAGCCTTTGAGCGAATTGATTATCGATTCGATGTTTTGGGTGACTACGGGGCGTTCAGGGACCTACAACGTCATAGATTGCTAACCATTGAGTGGCAGCGTCTGACGCCTCACCATGGATTCGTGCGACCAGAACTAGTTGTGCAAGCGGGCTTGGGGGACCAGTTCGATGATGTGATGGCGCGATCAAGTTCGCTCTATGACGCTCTTTTGTCCGACTATCCGAGTCAAGCACCATATGCAATCTCAATGGCATACAGATTGCGCTATGTGATGCAATTCAACGCTCGCGAAGCAATTCATATGCTTGAACTTCGATCGTCGCCGCAGGGACATCCTTCTTACCGCAGAGTTGTTCTTGAGATGCATCGACTGATCGGCGAGAAGGCGGGTCATAAAGCAGTGGCTGAGGCAATGACCCATTTGGTAAAAGAATCTCCCGAACTTGAACGCCTTGATTCGGAAAAACGCGCCGAATCAAGGCGAAAGTGAGCCTCAAATCTCCGATTTGGTGTCTTGGGGTTAGTTATCCGATACTATGCGCGCTTCAAAATAAACATCCAATAGGACTACATGATTGACGAAAAAGATCCTGATAACGAAGGCGCCGATGAAGTTACTGACAATGCCATGCCCAGCGATGTCGAGCCCGATGATTTGGTTGACGGTGATGATGATCTGATACCCGAAGATTTGATCGAAGTTGAAGACGAATTAGAGATCGACCCCGACGTGCTCGTTGTGGATACGCCGATTATCGATGAAGGCTCAACAATCGCACCCGTAGATCCGTCGAAGCCAAAGTCGAGCGACGAAGAAGACGACGACGAAGACCTGCGCACTGAAGACGATGTTGAAGCCGACCTGTCGTCGATTTTGCAAGAGAAACTAACGTCACCCCAAGAAACTGCGCCCGAAGAAGAAGAAGTAATTGGCGATGACCGAACTGACGGCACTGAAAGATTGCAGCCAAGAAGGATGGATGAAACTCAGTGCACTCTTTGCTTTTTGCTTGTTCGACAAGCTGCACCAGGTTGCCCTGTTGAAGACGACGCCTGTCCGCTATTTGCAAATCAATCAGACTAGGTTTGTCAGAATATGCAGATCTTTGTTCGTCGAGGATCTAAATCAGATTGCGAACTACTCGAACTACTCGAGTCTGAAGGTCGTTCATCGTTGGACAAGTGGCGTGGTGGAAGTCGTCTGGCCAAGGATGTTCCCGTAGTCGCACCCAATTGGTTGGCGGCGCTGAGCGATGAGTCCTTGGGTATTTTCGTAGCAGGCATTGATCAAACTCTGATGGGTTTTCTACTGGCGCGATTGAGCACCACCGTGATTGGTGAGATCGCGACGATAGAACAAGTTTTTGTAACCAAAGATGCGCGCAACCTTGGCGTCGGTGATGCCTTGATTTCTGCGACCGTTGATTGGGCAAAAGGGCTAAAAATTGTTGCATTGGATGCTTTGGCTTTGCCAGGTGACCGAGAAACTAAGAACCTTTACGAACGAGCGGGACTAGTCGCACGTTTGATCACTGTTACGACTGATTTGCACGACTGATTTGCGCGACTAAATTTTTATTTTCCCTGCCAGTTAGGCGGACGCTTTTCGATGAACGCCATGAGACCTTCTTTTGTATCTTCAGAAGATAGGACGCCTCCAAAGGCTTTGTTGGTCATATCAATAAGTGTTTCGTCTGACTCGGTGGCTGCAGCGAGCACAATTTTGCGACTTGCCCAAACCGCAAGCGGCGCAGCCATACAGACTCGGTTGGCGAGTTCAATTGCAGCATCGAGCACCAAATTGGGCTCAGCGAGTTTGTTGACCATGCCAAGTTCGTAGGCTCGCTGAGCGGTGAAAGGATCTCCCGTCAGAATCGCCTCCATTGCTACTGCACGACCTATCGCTCGAGGCAATCTAAACAAACCGCCAGCACCGGCAATTAAATTTCGCTTCGCCTCAGCCAGACCAAAGGCCGAGCGTGTTGAAGCCACGAGCATGTCGCAAGCCAGAACAAGTTCGCATCCACCGGCTGTTGCCAGACCATCGACCGCGGCGATGACTGGTTTTTTGCGATCACGATAGACGAATCCTGCGAATCCGCCACGAGAAGTATTGAGAGCAGCGGCCTGTCCCGAGTTGATCGCTTTAAGATCGGCACCAGCGCAAAACACTGGACGTTCTTGACCGGCGGTGTTCGCGGTCAGTATGCCAATCCATACATTTGAGTCTTGCTCAAGTTTGTCGATTGCTGCTTCAAGACCACTGGCCACATCGCCATTGACCGCATTGCGAGCCTCGGGACGATTGAGTGTGATGATTGCTATTTTTCCACGGACTTCATATTCGACGATGTTTGACATAACGCGAGACTAATTGATCAGTTGGTCTCACTAGTAGGCGAGGCGTCGGTGACTGGTAACTGCTCTGCTGATGCTTCATCAATCGGCTTTGGCGCGGTCGCTAGGTCGATAGTTGACGAAGGCGTATTTGTATTTATCGGCACACTTGCATCTAACAGTGGGCTCGCGGGTTTTTTGTTTTTTGGCTTGCGTTTGAACTCGCGCTTCGGGCGAGGCGGTCGTAATGGGCGGGGCGTCTGTGCGCCAGGCTTGACTTCGATCGCGAAAAGTGAGGCAATCTGTGGAACTAAAGGTGCCAGGCGCTTAACAGTTTGTCGCAGGGCGTCGGTTGTGGCTTGCGGCGCACCGAGTGGTTTCACCGCGGTTCGAATCGGCGAGAATGCAAGTGCTTCGAGTATTGCAATCCAACGGTCTGAGCTTGCTTCGTTCGACAACGAATCTGTCGCCGCCTTCGCGAGTTGCTGACCGAGTTCAACGGGAAATAATACGCCGGCTTTTGGTGGTTCGCCAGAAAGTTTGATCGCGCGCAAAACTCGCACAGCGGCGAGTGAAACTTTGATGTCTTCGAGCCATTGAGACATTTCAGACTCTTGGCGTTGTTTGAGAGCCAATTTCAATTCTGTGGCGAGTTCGCGAGTTGTCTCGTCACGCACCACCATTGGGTCATCAGCACCGGCGACGACTGCTCTCAGATCACGCAGATCGAGTTGAAGCAAATCTTTCTTGGCGGCTTCGGCCTTGTCAAGCCACTCGGCGACCTTAAGCTTCGGCAGAATGTCTTGGGCCATCGAGATCAAACCGTCTGCCTTGACTTCTGGTTTTCCGTCGGCTTTTAACTGAACGTTTTGTGTCTTGATCGCTTCGCGCACGGCTCGCAGACCACCATCAAGCACTCGCTCGGCGACGCTACGTTGCTCTTCAGGTAGTGCGGCGAGAACCGCGCGACGATGCGTGCGTTGAGGTTTGATGCGTTTGGCAGGTGGACGAACTTGAAGTTGAACGATGGGTGGCGCGGATGCGTCGCTCGGTGAACGAGGGACGCGCGGTTTGCGAGGTGGGCGTGTCGCGCTGTCACGACGCGGCTTATCGCTCGTTTCGGATGTTGATGAACGATCGGTGCGTGGACCACGTTTGTCGCGACGCGGTTTGTCGTCTTTGTTTTTCGGTTTTCGAGACAGTTTTTCAGTGACCGCCGCAAAGGGTTTGTCATCAATAATTTGAAGAAAAGTTGCTTTCTGAGATTTGTCCCGCTGTTGAACGACGCTGAGCACGGTGATGCCGTCGATGTCAAAATCGGCTTCGATCTTGAGCACATCGCCGACCTTGCTTGAATTTGGAAGCAGGGTAGCCTCAACGACACCCTTTGGAACTTTCGCCCCTGCTGCCCGCCAAGTCCACGTGCCGTCTTCGCGTGTACTGGTCAACTCGACATCAAGACGCCTGGACATGAGCCCTTACGGTATAGGCAAATCAATGAATTGCCATCTTTGAGCGTGATCAGCATGTTGAAACTATGAACACTTACGAAATTTCGCGAAAAAAGACTACGGTGAAACAATGGCGATTTACGCACTTGGGGATCGAGTACCCAAAATTCATGAGACAGCGTTCGTGCATCCCGAAGCCGTCGTGATTGGATCGGTCGAAATCGGCGCCGAGTCAACCATCTGGGCTGGTGCCGTGTTGCGCGGAGATGACGGGGAAATTCGAATCGGCGCACGAACCAGCATTCAAGACAATTGTGTATTGCACACGATGCCCGACACACCGACGATCGTCGGCGACGATTGCGTAATCGGACACATCGTGCACCTTGAGGCCTGCACGATCATGTCAGGAGCACAAGTTTCCTCAGGGGCAATAGTTTTACATCGAGTCGTGGTCGAATCGGGGGCGATTGTTGGGGCGAACTCGGTCGTTCTAAACGACACGATTGTGCCTGCTGGAGCCCTCGCAGTCGGTTCGCCAGCAGTGATCAAAGAGGGTCGGGCTCGAGTCGAAGATATTCAGCACGGCGTGAGTACATATGTAGCCAAGGGCAAAGTTTTCGCAGCGAAGTTGCGCAAAATTCGGGATTAATTCAGCGAAGTTCGTATATCCAGTCAGCGAATCGCCGACAATAGCGGACCCAAATCAAGACGTTCTGACTCGATCAGATAATGATGCGCGGCATCACGACGAAATTGGGAGCAAAGATCCGGTCTGAAGAATCGCGCCCCCTCTCTGATCACGTAATTGAGAATAAAAAATCGATAGGCGAACGGTAGAAATCGAATCTCGATCTCGCTAAGTGGATAGATCAAATGATAAGCGGCGATGAATTTCACAAATCGTGGTTCGGTGAGTGTGTGGGCAGAGTAGGCAAATTGGGTTTTGTCGCCCGTGCGCGAGGACACTCGACTAAGGAAGTAGAAATCAAGTAGGCGAGACTCAACACGAAACCAGTCGTAGTCCCAACGGGTCGAAAGTGTGAACGAACGTGCTGTTTGGTGGGCGCTTGGACCAACCGAAAAATTGCCCAAGTTCCAATCCACCAAAATTGGGATGCGCCGCCATTCGTCGTAATGAACCTTTTCAAGATGCAACAGAAAGTCGTGCGTGAACCGTTGCAATGTCGAAATAGAAAGTGAATCAAGTCCGAAATGTTTATCGGCTTGTTCGTCGCGCAGCAAATCGTAAAGATGAACGGCGTCACTCTTGACCGAATTCGACGTCGGTGGCAACGAAGGCGCAAGGGTTGCACAGGCCAGATGGAACTCGGCGATCTCGCTGGCGAGCGCGATGACGTCGTCGTCATCAAGAATTTTTGGCAGGCCAGCTTGTCCTTGGACGTCCGAATAAAAGACCGCCCAACAGTCGCCGTCGTACCAGGTAAACGGCCGGCCATTTTTCGTGAGTACCTCGGCCAGAAAGCCCGACCAGCGACCGCCCTTTAGTTCGGCACTGCACCGCGCGAGCCGGTCGTGGTCTTCTGCGAACTGAAAATATGAGCCATATGAACTGACTTTTGCAATCAGCGATGAGCCATCTGAGAGAGTGAGGCGAAAAACTCTGTTGGTCGAGACATGCGCCGAAACTTCATCGAATGCGAGGATCCGACGTG
>SYNW01000125.1 GCA_005805045.1 Actinomycetota bacterium | reverse complement strand
ATGTCAAACGGTGATTCGAAGCGATCGGCGATAAAGCAAGTTGCTTCTGCGCGGTTTGGCGTGACGAGCGAATATTTGGTTAACGCCGACGACCTGCAGATCAAAATGGCGCAAGGAGCCAAACCTGGTGAGGGTGGTCAATTGCCGGCGCACAAGGTTTATCCATGGATCGCCAAGACCCGACACTCGACTGCGGGTGTCGGTTTGATTTCGCCCCCACCGCATCATGACATCTATTCGATCGAAGATCTCAAGCAATTGATTCATGATTTGAAAAACTCGAACCCCGTCGCGCGAGTGCATGTAAAACTTGTCGCCGAAGTCGGTGTTGGCACCGTTGCCGCTGGTGTAGCCAAAGCAAAAGCCGACGTCGTTTTGATCTCTGGTCACGACGGCGGCACCGGCGCTTCACCGTTGACTTCACTGAAACATGCCGGTGCGCCGTGGGAACTTGGCCTGGCCGAGACACAACAGACATTGATGTTGAACGGATTGCGCGATCGAATCGTCGTGCAAGCCGATGGGCAGATGAAGACGGGTCGTGATGTCGTGATCGCGGCGTTGCTTGGCGCCGAAGAGTTTGGTTTTGCCACGGCGCCACTTGTCGTCAGTGGTTGCATCATGATGCGGGTGTGTCATTTAGATACGTGCCCGGTTGGTATCGCTACTCAAAACCCAGAGTTACGCAAGAAGTTTGCGGGCAAGCCAGAATTTGTCGTCAACTTTTTTGAATTTGTCGCTGCTGAGGTGCGCGAATATCTGGCGCAACTTGGTTTTAGAACCCTGCAAGAAGCCGTCGGTCGAGTCGAGATGCTGGATGCCCGGGTTGCGGTTGATCACTGGAAGGCGCGTGGCCTCGATATCTCGCCGATTTTGATGCAGCCGCAAAACCCGTATAACCAGACGCCATTCAAATCGACAGCACAAGATCACGGTTTGAGCGATGCACTTGACAACAAACTGATAATCGATTGCGCCAAGTCGCTGAACGACGCTTTGCCGACGAACAACGAATACAGGATCAACAATACGAATCGCACCGTGGGCACGATGCTCGGCTATGAAGTCACGAAGCGATTTGGTGCAGAAGGCTTGCCTGACGCGACGATCAAGTTGCGTTTTGTCGGCTCTGCTGGTCAGAGTTTTGGGGCGTTCTTACCGGGTGGCATTGAGATGACACTTGAAGGGGATTCAAACGATTATCTAGGCAAAGGCTTGTCGGGTGGTCGGATTATTTTGCGCCCCGACAAGCGAGCCAAGTTTGTTGCTCACGAAAATGTGATCGCGGGAAATGTGATTGGTTACGGTGCGACTAGCGGCGAGATTTTTATCTCGGGTGTCGTTGGAGAACGTTTTTGTGTGCGCAACTCGGGTGCGACCGCCGTTGTCGAAGGTGTGGGCGACCACGGGTGTGAATACATGACTGGTGGCAAAGTTGTGGTGCTCGGTATTACGGGCAGAAATTTCGCCGCAGGAATGTCTGGCGGTGTTTCGTATGTTTATGACGTTGATGGCAAATTTGAGTCACGGGTGAACACCGAGTTGGTCGATCTCGTGCTGCTCGAAAAAGATGATCTGAATTGGCTGAAGACAGTTTTAGGTCGTCACGCTGCGCTGACTGGCTCGACGCAGGCGCAAGAAATTTTGGCTGACTGGAAGAAATCGCTGTCGGCGATTCGAAAAGTTTTGCCGCGTGACTATGCGCGCGTGATCGCCGAGCAGAAAAAGAAAGCGAAAGCAGGTTCGCATGGGTGAGCCGACAGGTTTTTTGAAGTGGGATCGCCAAACGCCCAAGCGACGGCGAATACCGGTGCGAGTGCAAGATTGGAAAGAGGTCTACGAACCGTTTGCACTTGACGAGTTGACCCGTCAAGCGGGGAGGTGTATGGACTGTGGAATTCCGTTTTGCAATAACGGTTGCCCATTGGGCAATTTGATCCCGGATTGGAATGATCTTGTCTACCGCGGAAATTGGCGAGATGCGATCGAGCGCCTGCATGCGACGAATAATTTTCCAGAATTCACCGGGCGATTGTGTCCTGCACCTTGCGAATCGGCGTGCGTGCTCGGCATCAACTCAGACGCAGTGACGATCAAACAAGTTGAAGTTGAAATTATTGACCATGCATGGCGCGAGGGTTGGGTGGTGCCACAGGTGCCGTCACTTAAAACCGGCAAGCGCGTGGTCGTGATTGGCTCTGGACCTGCGGGCCTGGCCGCGGCGCAACAACTGACGCGCGTTGGCCATGATGTGCTGGTTCTTGAGCGTGCCGATCGGGTCGGCGGATTGCTTCGTTATGGAATACCCGAATTCAAAATGGAGAAGATAAACATTGATCGGCGCATCAAACAGATGACTGCCGAGGGCACGATTTTTCGTACGAATGCAGCGGTGGGCGAAAATGTGGACATTGATGTTTTGTTCGCCTCGCATGATGCGGTCGTGCTCGCGTGCGGGTCGACCGATTGGCGAGATCTGAATGTGCCAGGTCGTGAACTCAAGGGTATTCATCAAGCGATGGAGTATCTGCCGCCGGCGAACAAGGTGCAACAAGGTGACATAGCCGAGACGAATATCTCGGCCGCTGGCAAACATGTCGTAATCATTGGCGGTGGGGATACGGGCGCAGATTGTTTGGGTACGGCGATTCGTCAAGGCGCCGCATCAATAACGCAACTCGAGATTTTGCCACAACCGCCAGTCACACGCGCCGGTAACAATCCGTGGCCGCAATGGAGTTTTATTTATCGCACTTCTTCGGCCCACGAAGAAGGCGGCGAGAGGTTGTATGCAGTTTCGACCGAAAAATTCGTTGGCGACGAGCGAGGCAACGTGCGTGCGTTGATTATTTGTGACGTCAAGATTGTGAACGGTGAGTTTGTGCCGGTTGAAGGCACGCAGCGCGAGTTGCCGTCAGATTTGGTGTTGCTGGCGCTCGGCTTTGTCGGGCCAGAAAAACCAAAGTGGCTACAAACTCTGGGTGTCGAATTCGATCAACGCGGTAACGTCGCGCGCAACGACGAATATATGTCGACTGTGCGTGGCGTATTCGTTGCCGGCGACATGGGGCGCGGGCAAAGTCTGATCGTTTGGGCAATTGCTGAAGGTCGGGCGGCAGCAGCGGGTGTCGATAAATTTTTGATGGGTGAGACAGATTTGCCTACGCCGATTGTCTCTTCGGCTGAGCCGTTGAATTGAGTTGAGTTCATGCGCAGGGTGTGCTCAGCGCGAGCACTGAAAATCGCTTACGATAGAGCGTGATGTTGAGCCGCAAATTTCAAGTCGTCTGCATTGCGATAATTGTTTCGTCTTTCGTGATGGTGTCGTGTGGCGTCGATGTTTCGGGTTCGGCGACGACTGTTGTGCCGATTGGGCCAACAGATTTCGCGACAATCCCGCCGGTGCAGACGACCCTGCCGAATACGACGACGACGTTGCCACCAGGCGCAATTGGCGTCGAGCAGGAGTACATCGTGCAAGCGGGAGACTCGCCGATCAAGGTCGCCACGCTGTTTGGTATCACGGTGACTGAACTGTTGGCATGGAACGGACTAGTTGCAGCGTCGCAGTTTCCGTATCCGGGTCGAAAGTTGCGAATTCCACCATCGGCGCAAGTTGTGTCGACAAACGTTCAACAGACGACAACGGCCAATCCGGTTGGCAAACCAGGTTGTGGCAACAGACCCGCAGGTGTTTACGAGATCGCCCAGGGCGATTCGTTGTATGTGATCATGAAGAAGTTCTGTGTGTCGATGCCGTCGTTATTGGCGGCGAACCAATGGTCGAGTATCGACGTGTTCTTGTTTGCCGGAATGAAAATTAACATTCCGCCAGCGGGTTCGTGAGGCTCGGTTAGCCAGGGCGACGCTGATGCTTGGTCAGCGCGAAGTTTTGGTGCGGCGTTTGGCGTGACGGGAGAGTGCGAGTGCGATTAGTTCATCCAACAGTTCCGCGTAACTGACCCCAGACGCTTGCCAAAGTTTCGGGTACATCGAAATTGGCGTGAACCCTGGAATCGTGTTGATTTCGTTGCATAAAAAGCCGCGCTTGCCTTTTTCGTAAAAGAAGTCGACTCGTGCCATGCCGTCACTTCGCAAAATTCGATAAATCTTGATCGCCAGTTGTTGTACTTCTATGACTTCGGACTCTGAGAGTGGTGCGGGCACCAGCAGCTGTGCGCCGTCGCCGACGTATTTGTCTTCGTAGTCGTAGAACTCACGGCTCGGAACGATTTCACCCGGCACCGAAGCACGGGGTGATTCGTTGCCAAGCACCGCAACTTCAATTTCGCGACCGGTGACGGCTTCTTCGACTAGCACCCATTCGTCATATTCAAATGCTTTGGCTAATGCGTCGATCGCTTCTTGGCGCGTTTTGACTTTGTGAACGCCGATTGAAGAACCCATATTCGCGGGTTTGATGAACATTGGTAGACCAAGATCTTTGATTGCACGATCAATTGCCGAGTTTGTGTCGTCGGTATCGCGCAGAGTCAGAAACCTTTGTTGGGCGATGCCGTTTGCCGACATGATTTGTTTGGCGATGCTTTTATCCATGGCCACGGCACTACCGAGAACACCAGAGCCGACATATGCAACATGGGCGAGTTCAAGCAGACCTTGCACCGTGCCGTCTTCGCCCATTGGGCCGTGCAGCAGCGGAATCACAACCAGCGACGCCGAGCTTGACGCACTTTCAAAAACCAAGTTGGCATT
>SYNW01000124.1 GCA_005805045.1 Actinomycetota bacterium | reverse complement strand
TTGACCACCCTCACCAGGTTTGGCTCCTTGCGCCATTTTGATCTGCAGGTCGTCGGCGTTAACCAAATATTCGCTCGTCACGCCAAACCGCGCAGAAGCAACTTGCTTTATCGCCGATCGCTTCGAATCACCGTTTGACATGACGACATAACGTTCGGCATCTTCACCACCCTCGCCAGTGTTGCTCTTTGCGCCAATACGGTTCATGGCGATCGCCAAGTTTTCGTGCGCTTCGGCCGAAATCGAACCGTAACTCATCGCCCCAGTTGAAAAGCGTTTGACGATCTCGCTGGCGGGCTCGACTTCGTCTATCGAAATCGATTCGCGTGCCCCAGAAAACTCGAACAAACCCCGTAAAGTCGACAACACTCGCGACTGGTCATCCACTGACTTTGTGTATTGCTTAAAAATGTCGTAGCGGCCGGTGCTGGTTGCATGTTGCAGACGATAAACCGTTTCGGGGTTGAACAAGTGATGCTCCCCTTCTCTGCGCCACTGATATTCGCCGCCTAGTTCAAGTTGGCGATGACGCCGTTGGCCCGGTCGCGATGGATACGCAGTCGCATGACGCGCCGCAACTTCTTCGGCGATTTCTTCGAGCGAGATACCACCCAGTCGAGACACGGTGCCTGTGAAAAACTCATCGACCACCTCGCGCGACAAACCAATCGCTTCAAAAATCTGTGACCCCGTATACGACGCAACGGTCGATACGCCCATCTTCGACATCACTTTCAGCACACCCTTGCCCGAAGCCTTGATGTAGTTCTTGATCGCTTGACGCGCATCCATCGCCCCGAGACCGAACATGCCGGCCGACCCAGCGCCGTTCGAGGCGTCATTAACGCTGCTGTTCACCAGGTCTTCAATCGTCTCGAATGCCAAATAAGGGTTGATTGCCCCCGCACCGTAGCCAATCAGCAATGCCATGTGATGCACCTCGCGCGCGTCACCCGTCTCGATGATTAAACCAACTTTTGTGCGTTGTTTTCGTCGAATCAAATGATGATGAACCGCACTCGTCAACAACAAACTCGGTATCGGCGCAAATGTGTCGTCGCTGTTGCGATCCGAAATCACGACGATGCGTGCACCCGCGTCAATCGCCCGTGAAACTTTCTCGCGAATCTCATCGATTGTGTTTCGCATCGCATCGGCGCCGTCTGCAACTCTGTAAAGACCGCTGACAACGACCGATTTCAGATGCTCGAATGTGCCGTCGTCATTGATGTGAATGATTTTTGCCAACTCATCGTTGTCAATAATCGGAAACGGCAACACAAGTTGCTTGCAATTTTCGGCGGTGGCTTGCAACAAGTTGCCCTCTGGTCCGCAAGTCGAACCAACCGAAGTCACAATTTCTTCTCGAATTGCATCCAGCGGCGGGTTGGTCACCTGGGCAAACATCTGCGAAAAATAGTCAAACAAAAGCCTCGGGCGCGTCGACAACACCGCAATCGGCGTATCTGTGCCCATTGACCCAATCGGCTCTGAACTCGTCAACGCCGTTGGTGCCAAGATCAACTTCAGTTCTTCATGTGTGTAGCCAAACATTTGTTGACGACGCAGCACGCTGTCATGACTGAAAACGAGATGATCGCGATCGGCGAGTTTTTCGAGTTCAACCTGACCGTCTCTAAGCCACTTTTCATAGGGCTCACTCTTGGCCAGCGACTCTTTGATTTCATCGTCCCCGATAATTCGACCCTGTGCCGTGTCGACCAACAGCATGCGCCCTGGCTGCAACCGACCCTTAGCGACAATCTTGGCCGGGTCAATGTCAACCACGCCAACTTCACTGGCCATGATTACGCGGTCGTCATCGGTCACCCAATATCGACTCGGCCGCAAACCATTGCGATCCAGAACTGCGCCAATCACCGTGCCGTCAGTAAACGCAACACTCGCAGGTCCGTCCCACGGCTCGATCAACGAACCGTGATATCGATAAAACGCGCGTTTGGCCTCAGACATTGTCGTCGAGTTCTCCCACGCTTCAGGAATCATCATCAACATCGCATGCGGCAAACTTCGCCCCGACAAATGCAACAGTTCGAGCACTTCATCAAAACTTGCCGAGTCAGATCCGCCGATCGTACAAATTGGAAATGCCATTTCTAAATCAGGGATCAAATCAGTCGCCAACAGCGACTCACGCGTCCGCATCCAGTTTCGATTTCCTTGGACAGTATTTATCTCACCGTTATGTGCGATGTATCGATATGGGTGGGCAAGTGGCCACGACGGAAATGTATTCGTCGAAAATCTGCTGTGCACCAGCACGAGCGCCGATTCGATTCGCTCGTCGCTCAGGTCTGTGAAGAACATCTGCAGTTCTGGTGTTGTCAACATGCCCTTATATATGACGGTGCGAGAAGACAGCGATGGAAAATAAGTTTTGAGTTCTTCTGGCAGTTCATGCTCGATACGTTTACGCAAAATAAAAAGTTTTCGATCCAAGTCGATCATTTTTGTGCCACTCGGGTCATCCACAAAAAACTGCATGAAAGTCGGCATTACGCGTAATGCGCTCGCGCCGAGACAACTCGGGTCTACTGGCACACTTCGCCAACCGAGCGTGCGCAATTTCTGTTCGGCAACGATTAGCTCAATTTGTGCCCGTGCTTTAGTTGCAAGTTCTTCGCTTCGCGGCAAAAACGCCAGTCCGATGCCATAACTGCCAACACTTGGCAGCGCAAAGTCGGTTACGGCTTTTAAAAACTTGTGCGGGATCTG
>SYNW01000123.1 GCA_005805045.1 Actinomycetota bacterium | reverse complement strand
TCTCTCGACAGTGCTCGCGGCGCACTCGATCTCGAGGCGTGTTCGGTGATCAACATCAAGCCTGGCCGTGTTGGCGGTTATCTTGAAGCAAAAAAGATTCACGATTTGTGCTTGTCGCGGGGCGTGCCAGTGTGGTGCGGAGGAATGCTCGAGACCGGCATCGGTCGTGCGGCGAATCTTGCACTGGCCGCGTTGCCGGGTTTTACGTTGCCAGGAGATGTTTCAGCCTCGGCCCGCTATTTTGCCCGCGACATCACCCCGCCATTCGTCATCGTGAATGGCCATATCGCGGTGCCGAACTCAACCGGCATTGGCGTCGAGCCGCTGACCGAAATGATGGAAAAATTCAAACGAGTCGCAGTGTTTGAAATTTCAAAAAATTAGTTCTCCAGTTCAAAAATAATGTTCGTTTCAGGTAGCCCGTCTTTTTTCTTGAACAGACCCGAGACGACCAAGTAAATCGAGAACAGTTTGTAGGTCAGGCCGTATTGCTTGGCGATTGCTTTGCGTACGGCTACAGCCTGCTCGCCGGTCACCAACCGCGCAACCCCCGAAAACTTGGGAGCATTCGTCTTGACTCGGCCTTTTACGTCACAAACTTGGACTTCGATTCTTGAGTTCGCGCGAACACGCTTGACCTTACCCACATTTGTTTCGGTGATCACACCGTACCCATTGGGGTTGTCTCCGAAGCGGGCGAACCAAACTGGGCTGCGCACCGGCTCACCAGATTTGCGAAAGGTGATCAACGAGACGTATTTCGCTGTCTGCAAAATTTGTGCCGAAGTTTTGTCGCTCGTTATGTCGCTCATTGTCGGGGAGGGGGGACTTGAACCCCCGGCCTCCTGGTCCCAAACCAGGCACGCTACCAACTGCGCCACTCCCCGGACTGAGTAATGCTACCGACTAACGAGCCCGCGAACAGCCGCAAGAAAATTATTTACATCATCATTGTCTACGTAGCGCACAATGCCTGCCCGCACGACACCGCCACTTTGCGTTAGGCCGAGTTGGGCGACAACCTCAACGGCATAAGAGTCGCCCGACCAAACCGCGATTTTTTTCGAGGCGAGTTCTTGTGCCACGCGGTCGGGCGTCATCGAGTCGATAGTGAACGACACAGTCGGCGCACGCGAACCTAAATCACGTGGTCCCCAAACATGCACGCCTCGCGTTTCGAGCAACCCTTCAAGCAGTGGTTTAAACACCGCACCCTCGATTGCATTTAGTTTTTGCATGTCTTCTTCGATCAAAAAGCGAGCCGCAGCCTGTGTCGCGGCGATGGCTTCAAAATTTGGAGTTCCGGTTTCAAATCTTCGCGGGCCGGTATCGCTGGCCGGGCGTACCTTGGCCACGGGCAGCGAATCAAGAAGCGCAGGTTCGATATACATCACCCCAGCGTGAGGCCCATACCATTTATATGGTGAGGTTGCGAGTGCATCGCAACCCAATTCACGAATATTTATTTGTTTGTGTGGTGCCAAAGCCACAGCGTCAATAAAAACTCGTGCACTGTGCTTATGAGCGACTTTGATTACGGCTTTTAGGTCGGGCATCGTGCCGATCAAGTTCGACGCACCTGAGACGGCGACCCATTTGGTGCGATCGTTTACTAATTGTTCGAAAGCGACCATATCGAGTCGCCCAGTTTGTGGATCAAATGGCGTGAGCACATGTTCTGCCCCCGAAAGTTCGCAAGCAATTCGCCACGGCGAAACATTGGCTTCATGATCTAAACGAGTGCCAACGATTCGATCACCAGGTTTGAGTGTTCGGGCTATCGCCCGAGTAAGTGCCATCGTCATCGTCGTCATGTTTGCGCCCAGACATATTCCGGCGGGATCGGCGCCAAGAAACTCGCCGAGAACACTGCGCGTCGAGTCAAGTAATGCGTCGCAGGCATCGGCGGCTGCAAAATATCCGCCAGTGTTGGCGTTCGAGCCAGTCGCAGCCCATTCGGTCATCGCATTGATAGCAACATCCACCATTTGGGTTCCGGCTGGCCCGTCAAAGCGAGCCCAACCATCTCTCACTCCGGGGAAGTGATGACGCAGCGAATTATTTTGCGCGTTTGGCAATTTTCGCGAGTCGTTTGGCAGTCTTGCCGATTGGCTCGATGTTGCGCTGGTCAAGGTCGCCAACTTCGACTCCGTTAGAAAATCGCACGCGGTATCTCAACCAGTTGAAACCATTGGCCAGAATCACTTTGCCTTCACAGCCGACCGGAACCCCAGTCAGTTCAACTGTTGATCGCACCGTGTCACCCATGCTCAGGTCAATCTGATTGGCATGCGGATTTGCGAGGGCATGAGGTTTCCAGCCTTGCGGGGCAGAAGAAGATTCATTCGCATTTGCAGTCGTAGCCATAGTCATAGTTTGCCACAGATACACTGCTCGGCACTGTGAAAACGACACTCGAAGCCCTCGAAGGCAACAAAATCAAACTCTCTATTGAAGTTGAGGAGACCGAATTTGATCGTTATCTTGACGGCGCTTTCCGCAAGATCTCGATGCAGATCCGCATTCCCGGCTTTCGTCAAGGTAAGGCACCGCGCCAATTGATTGAGGCGCAAATCGGCTCAGAGGCGGCTCGCTCACAGGCCATCGAGGACGCGATTCCGGCGTCGTTGGCACTTGCGGTTCGTGAACACGACCTTGACATCATCGCCACCCCCGAAGTAAACCTCACAAGCGGACAAGAAAATGGCAACGTGGCATTCGACGCAACTTGTGAAATTCGCCCTGTTGTAGAAATTGCAGGTTACAAGAAATTAAAAGTAGAGATGCCATCACTTGTTGCTACCGATGACGACATTGAAGAAGTAGTGAAATATGAGCGCAAGCGCCACGCGACTCTTGCTGATGTAGACCGTGTGGCCCAAGTTGATGATCAGGTGACCCTCGATCTTGTTGGTTCGCGCAACGGTGAGCCACTGCCGGGTCTCAATGTTGACGACTGGCTCTACGAAGTTGGGCGCGGTTGGGTCGCCGAAGATTTCGACAAGCAAATCATTGGCGCCAAGACGGGTCAGAAACTTGAATTTTCGTCGCTTCCTTCGGGCATGACGGAGGTCGCCGACTTTGTCGTAACAATTAAAAAAATTCAAGAACAAGTTTTGCCGGAACTCACAGACGAGTGGGTAGCCGAACACCTTGCCGAACATGAGACTATCGAAGCATGGAGAACTGCAGCGCGAACACGAATCGAAGATTCACGCCTGAATCAAGTTCGCAACACTGTGGTCGAGAAAACGACGGCGGCGCTTGCTGCTCTGTTGGAGATTGAAGCACCAGAAGCGATGGTCACGAGTGACTTGCGTGGTCGCGTGCAGAACACTCTCAAACAATTTGAGTCGCAAGGAATTTCGATGGAGCAGTGGCTTTCTGTCACTCAGCAGACAGCCGAGCAATTCGTCGACGCACTCAAAGAGCAGTCTGTGCTGGCGACAAAAGTTGATATCGCGTTGCGCGCAGTTGCCGTTGCCGAAAGTCTTGAAGCCAGCGAAGAAGACCTCTCACGCCAGTTCGATCGCATCGCTACGCAACTCAAAAAGAAACCAGCAGCGATTCGCAAGGCATACGATAAAAATGATGCCATCGCCGATTTGGAAGCGCAGATCGCGAAGTCAAAGGCAATTGATTGGTTATTGCACAATGCCGAATTTGTTGACGACAAAGGCAAGCCAATTGACAACGAAACAATTTTGGGTGAGCAAAGTCACGACGATTTAGAGCATGCAGTTCATGAAGAGGATCAAGGGCACAAGCACTAAGACTTGATAAATATGGCTTGTTATTGTCCGCAAAAACCCAGGCTTACGAACTAGCGTTGTTAGCAATAAACAAAAGCATTAAAAACTGGTGCTTGAGTTACATAGTTTGACAAGAGGTGTTTTCCGTGGATTTTGTTCGCAATTATTATGTTCCCAACGTCACTGAGCAAACCAGCCGTGGCGAACGTGTCTACGACCTTTATAGTCGCCTGCTCAAAGAGAACATCATCATTCTCGGCACGCCGATCGACGACACGATAGCCAATCTTGTTTGCGCACAGTTGATTCACCTTGAAAGTGAAAACCCGGACAAAGACATCAACATTTATATCAACAGCCCTGGCGGTGACATCTCGGCGTTGTTTGCCATTTATGACACGATGCAATTCATCAAGAACGACATCGCGACTATTTGTTTAGGTCAAGCTGCGTCGGCTGCCGCGGTGCTTCTTGCCGCCGGAACAAAAGGCAAGCGCTTGGCGCTGCCGCACTCGAGAGTCTTGTTGCACCAGCCCTATGCGCAAGTGGGCTATTCACAGGTGACAGATCTTGAATTAGCCGCCCGCGAAATTTTGCGGATGCGAGACATTCTGGAAGAGATTCTCGCGAACCACACTGGGCAACCGATTGAACGAATTCATAAAGACACAGATCGTGATTTCGTGATGGAAGCGGCAGCGGCCAAAGAGTACGGCATTATTGATGAAGTGATTTCGACTCGGGCCTTTGCTGATCGTTCTGGACCTATTCGTTGAAAACTGAAACGAGGAGCTAATGGCCAAGTTCGGAGATTCGGTAGAACTCGTAAAGTGTTCGTTCTGCGGCAAGTCGCAAAAACAAGTCACTAAGTTGATCGCCGGCCCCGGTGTCTACGTATGCAACGAGTGCATTGATCTGTGCAACGTAATCATCGACGAAGAGAATACCGAACAGATAGAAGCCAGTCTCGAGAAACTTCCGAATCCACGTGAGATTCGCGCCTTCCTCGATGACTATGTGGTTGGGCAAGATGTCGCCAAAAAAGTTTTGGCGGTTGCAGTATTCAATCACTATCGCCGAATTCAGTACAAACAGAATTCATCAACTCGGCGCGACGACATTGAATTGTCGAAGAGCAATATCTTGTTGCTCGGACCGACCGGTTGCGGCAAAACCCATATGGCGCAAACCCTGGCGAGGCTGCTTAATGTGCCGTTTGCTATTGCCGATGCCACAGCATTGACGGAGGCCGGTTATGTAGGCGAAGATGTCGAAAACATCTTGCTGAAGTTGCTTCAGGCGGCTGATTTCGACGTCAAAAAAGCCGAGTCGGGCATCGTGTACATCGATGAAATCGACAAAGTCGCCCGCACGAGCGAAAACCCGTCGATCCCGCGCGATGTTTCGGGTGACGGTGTGCAGCAGGCGTTGCTGAAAATTCTTGAAGGCACCGTTGCCTCGGTACCACCTCAGGGTGGGCGCAAACATCCCCATCAAGAATTCATTCAAATTGACACGACAAACGTGCTGTTTATTTGTGGTGGAGCATTCGCAGGTCTTGACCAGATCATCGCTTCACGAATAGGGCAAAAAGGTGTTGGCTTTCATGCTCAAGTGAAGTCGAAGAAAGATAGAGACCCCGGCGAACTATTCGCCAAAGTCTTGCCAGAAGACTTGTTGAAGTACGGCATGATTCCAGAGTTCGTCGGTCGACTACCGATGATTGGCGCGGTGCACAGTCTTGATCGTTTGGCACTGATCAAAATTCTGACCGAGCCCAAAAATGCTCTGCTCAAGCAATACCAAAAGTTTTTTGAATTCGAAGACGTCGAGCTCGAATTTTCTACCGAGGCGCTTGAGGCAGTTGCCGATCAAGCATTGACTCGTGGTACGGGCGCACGGGGTCTGCGGGCGATTCTTGAAGAAGTTCTGCTCGAAATGATGTACGACCTGCCAGGGCGCACAGACGTAGCCAAAGTTGTGATTGATCTCAATGCGGTTAACAAAGTCTCGGCACCGACTTTGGTCAACCGAAGTACTCGCGTCACGCGTCAACGGCGCGCCGCTTCATAAAAGAACAAGTTCGTCGTGCAATACGCCGATGCCTTGCGGTATCTCGACGAGCATTCAAGTTATGAGCGGACAGGTCGGATCGACTCACCGTCCACGCAAAACATCGAGAAGCTTCTTGATGCAATTGCCAACCCCCAACATTCATACCGCAGCATTCACATCACGGGTACTAATGGCAAAGGTTCAACCGCTCAAATCATCACCAAGTTGTTGATCGCCCATGGGTTGCGGGTCGGGACCTATTCCAGTCCTCACATCAATCGGATCAACGACCGAATCTGCATCAACGGCGAGCCGATAGACGATGACGAATTCGGGCTTCAAATCGGCGCAATTTCTGATCTTGAAATTATTGCTGGCGTTCGACCAAGTTTCTTCGAAGTAATGACAGCGGCTATGTTTCGCTGGTTCGCCGATCAGGCCGTGGATGTCGCCGTGATTGAAGTTGGCATGCTTGGGCGTTGGGATGCGACGAATGTTGTCAATTCGGACGTAGCGGTAGTCACGAACATTGCGCTTGACCATATGGAGTATGCAGGCCCAACAGTTAGTCATATTGCCAAAGAAAAAGCTGGAGTAATCAAGCCTTCGAGCGCTTTGATTCTCGGCGAGACCGATGAAGTTCTCCGTGAAATTTTTTTGGCAGAACCTGCCCGGGCCCGACTGATTCGTGACGAAGATTTTGCCTGTGAAGATAATTTTTTGGCGATAGGCGGGCGCATGATCACGGTGCGCACCAATCGTGCTAGGTACGAAGATGTCTTAGTGCCACTGCATGGACAGCATCAAGGAGACAACACATCGTTGGCGATCTGTGCGGTTGAGGCTTTCTTTGACGATGCAATCAATCGAGAAATTTTGGATCACGGTATGTCGATGGTTTCGATGCCAGGTCGGTTTGAGGTGATGGGTCACCGTCCACTCGTGGTCATCGACGGCGCACACAATCCTGCTGGTGCCGAAGTTTGCTCAGAGGTTTTCTTCGCCGATTTCAGCACTCAAGGTCGAAAAATTTTGGTTACAGGTGCGTTGCTTAGCCGTAATCCAGAAGATTTACTTTCGGCATTGCGCGCGATTGATTTTGATGTCGTCATAACATGCATGCCGCCAAACCCAAGAGGTCTTGCGGCTCAAGAGATGGCAATTGTTGCGCAAAATATTGGTTGCAACGATGTTCGGGTCGCTGACTCGGTCGAGCAAGCATGCGAGATGGCACTTAAAGTTGCCGATGCGGATGATGCAGTATTGATCTCGGGCTCGCTGTACATCGTCAGCGCAGCACGTGCTTATCTGCTGAGTAAAGCCAAGAAATAGTTGTTACGTGCGAGGCAGTCAATAAACCTTTAGCCTTAAGGTATGTCAAATCGCACGCTTGTTTTGTTGAAGCCAGATGCCGTCGAGAGAAATTTAGTCGGTGAAATTCTCGGGCGCTTTGAAGCCAAAGGTCTGAAAATCGTCGGCATGGAACTTCGCCTACTTGATTCGGCAACACTCGCTCGTCACTATCAAGAACATCAAGGTAAGGGCTTCTATGCCGAGTTGGTTGCTTTCATGTCGCGTGGTCCAGTAGTTGCTTTGGCTCTAGAAGGACCAGAAGACACATGGGAGATCGTTCGCGCAATGATGGGCGCGACAAATCCACGCACCGCTGCGCCGGGCACGATTCGTGGTGACCTTGGCACGATTTTCACCGAAAATCTTGTGCACGGTAGCGACTCGGCCGCATCTGCTGCACGTGAACTTGAAATATTCTTTCCAAACTTTGCAAAGAGAACCTCATAAAGATGGCGAGGGGCAATCCTCTTTCGATGGGTCGCGACATCGCAGTTGACTTGGGCACAGCCAACACACTTGTTTATGTCAAAGGCCAGGGCTTGGTGCTAAACGAACCTTCGATGGTTGCGGTTGATATTCGCAGTGGTCAAGTCGTCGCCGTCGGACACGAGGCAAAGAGAATGTGGGGTCGCGCACCAAGGAATATCCGGTTGGTTCGTCCACTAAAAGATGGTGTGATTGCAGATTTTGACGTTTGTGAGCAAATGCTAAAGCAATTTTTGCAACGAATCTCGACGAGTCGGTGGAGCAAACCACGAGTAATTGTTGCCGTGCCGTCCGAGGTCACGGGTGTTGAGCGCCGCGCAGTTCAAGATGCTGCAGAGTTTGCTGGTGCGCGCCGACCTGTTTATATCATCGAAGAAGCGATGGCAGCCGCGATTGGGGCGGGTCTTCCCGTTCACGAACCGAGCGCAAACTTGATTGTCGACATCGGCGGCGGTACAACAGAAGTCGCCGTAATTTCGCTGGGTGGCATCGTGACAGCCAACTCTGTGCGAGTTGGCGGCGATGTACTGAATGACGTGATCATCGGATTGTTCAAGAATGACTTTGATCTTGATATTGGCGTCAATACTGCAGAAGAAGTGAAAATTCAGCTTGGCTCGGCTTGGCCACTTGAACAAGAAACTGTCGGAGATGTGGGCGGACGAGATGTTAAGACAGGTCTACCGCGAACACAGGCGGTCACAACGCAGCAAGTGCGTGAGGCTCTTGACGAAACGGTATTGAAAATCATTGATGCGATAAAAAAGACTCTCGAGCGAACGCCCCCAGAACTTGCCGCTGATGTTATTAGTCACGGTTTGGTTTTAGCTGGTGGTGGGGCATTGCTCGCCGGACTTTCGGAAAGAGTCACCTACGAAACCGGTATTCAGGCTTATGTGGCGCCAGAGCCGCTGCTCGCCGTGGTTCTTGGTGCGGGGATGACACTTGAAAATCTTGAGGCGATTAAGGGCTTGACGGTTCAAAGCGAATTTTCTTAGGAAAGAGTCTTCAACTAGTGGCAGCGGGTCAATCAACCAGAAGACGAGCAATTATCCTGCTCATTCTCTCGTCAATTATTCTGATCACGCTTGATTTGCAGAGCTCTTCAACGGTTTCAGGTTTGCGCTCGGTTTTCGGTGCCGTTTTTCGACCAGTCGAAAGTACGAGTCGAGTCGTAACTCGACCGATTAGTAATGCCTGGCACGGTGTTTTTGACTACAACGAGGTTCTTGACGAGAACGATCGTCTGCGCGAAAAAGTGGCCCAGCAAGAAGGCGCGACAATCGCCGCTGCCGCCTCGGTGCGACTTGCCCAAGAGTTACTCGCGCTCAACGGTTTGCCGACTTTGGCAGGCATCAACGCCGTGACCACTCAGGTAATTGGTGACTCTCCGACAAATTTTGCGCAGACAGTCGAAATCAATCAAGGCAGCGAAAGCGGAATTCGTGTTGGCATGCCCGTGCTTAATGCGGCAGGCCTTGTCGGCAAGATCACCAAGGTTTACGGCGATCGCGCAGTCGTGATGTTGATTACCGATCCAGACTTCGCGTTGTCGGTCAAGGTGATCAATACTCCGCGCCCGGCCTCGACAACGACAACTATCGCGCAAAGCAACAGTGCGACGCCTTCACCTGTCGTGCCGATAGATCCAGTGCCGACACTCGACAGTTCTGTCTCGACCACGACGACCACAACCACGACGACAATCGCCGGGTTCACCCCGTCGCCAACAACGTTGCCCGCAGCTCCTTCGGGTGTTACTTCGATTACGGTGCCATTGGCGAGTGATCTTGCTGTTCGCGAAACCGGGGTAATTGAGGGACGAGGACCCGGGCGAAAGCCGATCGTACGATTCATCGACAATTCGTTGCGCTTCGGGGACATTCAAGTGGGCGTGCCGATCGTGACGGCAGGTGGTTCGCGAAGTCTGTCGCCACCGGACATCTTGGTCGGCAGTGTTTCTCGAGTAGTCGAGAGACTCGGCTCGGCCGGCCCGGTGCTCGAGATTGAACTGGTTGCCGATTTAACGAACCTTTCCTTTTTGAGGGTGCTGTTGTACCAGCCAATTACCGAAAAAGTCGCACCATGATTCGCTTAGCGACGATCCTCTCAAGTAGATGGACACGTCTCGTGCTTGTGCTGTTGATAGTCCAGTCTTTGCAGACAACTTTGTTTTCTGACCTTCGTCCATTTGGGGTAGCGGTACAAATAGTTCTGTTGTTTGTCGTGGTCGCCGGGTCGCTTTATGGATCGGCAATCGGCGCATTGACCGGACTGATCGCAGGCATGATGTTCGACATGATATTGCCCACACCAGTTGGGTTGAGTTCTCTCTCATTGGGTCTAGCAGGCGCAACCGCCGGCCTCTTGATCTATTTTTTTAACGAGCCAACTTGGTGGATGAGGCTCATTGCAGTTGCCGTGGCGTCGGTGCTTGGCGAAATCTATTTTCCGATGGCCCAATCTGTCGTCGGTTTAGACGGATGGTTGCAGTTACGTGTGATCAAAGTTGCATTAGTTGTCGCAATTTGCAATGTGATTATTTCACCGCTGGCGGTAATCGTTTGTCGCTGGACATTGAGCGAAAGAAAAGTGGCTATTTGATGTCGATGCAAAAATCCGAGAGCGTTCCAAAACGGTTGCTCGCACTCGGGGTTGTCGCAATTGTTTTGTTTGGTGCTCTTTCATTTCGCATGTGGCACTTACAAGCGGTTGGCTCTCGAGATGTAGAAGAAGTTATCGCCAAGGTGCGCACGAGAACAATTAAACTCATTCCCGAACGGGGCAGAATTTTTGATTCAGCAGGTCGCGTGATGGCCGACAATAAGCGCACTCTTGTGGTAACAATAGATCGAGATGTGGTTCGCAAGCCGGCCGCAAGGTTGGCGATGGCTCAGCGACTTTCTGGGCCGCTGAACGTACCGATCGAAACTTTGCTTGAGCGAATGCAAGACGAGCGTTATGGGCCTTTTGAGTCGATTCCATTACGCGAAGATGTCTCTGAAGATACAGCCCTGTTTTTGATGGAACGCGTCGAAGATTACAGGGGCATTTTCGTGCGAGAAGAGTGGCGCAGAAGTTATCCATATGGTGCGTTGGCCGGTCATGTCATGGGGTATCTCGGGGCAATTTCGAAAGGCAATCTGGCCTACTACAAGTCGGTTGGGTACGACCCGAATGAGCGCGTTGGCCAATACGGGGTAGAAGAGGTCTACGAAACTGCATTGCGTGGTAAGCCAGGTTTTGTTCGCTATGAAGTAGATGCTGTCGGCAATATTCTCGGTTTGATTGAGCGCGTTGAACCAATTGCCGGAAACGATCTGCAATTGTCCATTGATTTGACGGTGCAGCAGTTCGCTGAACAAGCACTCGAAACACAGTTGTTGGTTCGTCAACGCGTTGAGGCAGGTCAAGTTCGCTTGCCAGACGGCACTTTGGACCCTCAGTATCCCGAAGTAAATTTTTACAAGGCTCCAGCCGGCTCGGTCGTCGTTTTGAATCACAACTCGGGACGGGTAATCGCGATGGCGAGTTATCCGCGTTTTGACGTGCGCTGGTTCGGAGGTGGGCTGCCTAAAGATAAGTTTTCACAACTGTTTCCGCAAACCGATGACCCAGACAAATCAATTTTGGTGAACCGTGCGATTTCTGGTCGATACAACGTGGGTTCTTCGTTCAAACCACTCGTTGCGTATGCGGCACTGAACACGGGCCAGCTACCTGGCGCAGATGAGTATACGTTTGACGACCGTGGCACCTATAAATTACAGAGCATTCCTGAAGACAGATGTCAACAGGGCGTTAAGTGTGTCTTTAGAAATTCAATTTGCCGAGCCACGGGAGCCCCGTGTCGCTATGGCACAGTTGATGTCGAATCAGCGCTTGCAGTTTCAAGCGACACATTTTTTTATAAAATCGGAGAGCAGATTCTCACAGAGCGCGGATACGCGCCGATTCTTGAAAATGAAACTCGGCAATTTGGTCTTGGGTCGCCGACGAACATCGACTTGCCCTACGAATATGCGGGCGCTATTCCGAGTAAAGCGTTAAAAAAACGTCTCGCAGATATTGGCGCAATTACTCAAGAGTCGGGTGAGGCTTATTATGTCGGCGACCAAGTTCTTTTTGCGATTGGTCAAGGTCTGCTTTCGGTGACGCCGTTGCAGATGGCCCAAGCGTTTGCGGTAATCGCCAACGGCGGGAGGGTTTATGAACCAAAGGTAGGACTCGCATTACTTGCACCTGGCACCCGTGATTCGCGACCAGGAATTGTTGATTTTGGGTCGACAAAAGTTGTTCAACGACTTGTTTCGATCAAGCCAACTCGACGCATCAGTATGACTGCTGCAGTTCGCACCCCGATCGTCAAGGGAATGACCAGGGTAATCACAGGCCCTGGCGTGAATTTCGACTACTACCACAAGGCAACCGGGGAAAATATTTTTCGTGGCTACGACTATAAAAAATTGCCGATTGCTGGCAAGACGGGTACTGCCCAGGGCTTGGGAAACTTGCCATGGAATGACTCGTCGGCTTTTGGTGCTTTCAGCTTGGACGGTTCTCAGCCTTACACGGTTTATGCATATCTCGAAAAGGCCGGCTATGGATCACAGGCCGCAGCCCCGGTGGTCAAGTGCATATTCACCGCGCTGGCTGGCGACTATCGCTACGACGAAGTTCGGCCGGCTGATCCGTTGGATAAGGCAAGTTTTGCAGTTGCACCACCAACCTCTTTGCGCAACCCGCTATGTCTCGTCGGCGGAGTCTCGGATACACGCGAGTAAACATGGCTCGTTTCTTGCCTAAAATTTCGTTGCCGAAGTGGATGGGAGCGAGTTACGACGTTTTATCTGTCTGGAAAAACGTCGACATTGTGTTGCTGATTGCCGTGCTAGCGCAAAGTGTGATCGGTGCTTTTATCGTCTATTCAGCAACAAGACAACGGTTGCTTGATCAAGGATTTGATGAATATTTTTACGTGCTACGGCAGGTGGCATTCTTGATCATCGCCGCAGTGGTGATAGTGGTGATTATGGCTGTCGGTCACGAATGGATTCGTGAGCGGGCAGTTTTTTGGTACATCAGTTCATGTATTTTGTTGATTCTGGTATTGGTTGGGGGTGCAGTGCGTCGTGGGGCCAGACTTTCTTTCGACCTTGGTCCAATTTCGGTACAACCTGCTGAGTTGATGAAAGTAGTGGTGATAATTTTGATTGCGGCATATACGGCTGACGCGGCATACGACAAAATTGACTACCACCAGTTTTCAGTTTCGTTGCTTACGCTTGGCTTTCCGGTTGTTTTGATTTTGCTTCAGCCAGACTTGGGTTCGGCGACAGTCGTGGTTTCTGGTGTCGCAGGCGTGCTGTTGATGGCTGGCGCCAAGAGACGGTACATTGCGCTGATCACAGTGCTGACGATTGTTTCGGCAGGTGCCGTCGCCTGGGCTGGCATAGTGGATCGCTATCAGTTGAGGCGTTTCGAAGCATTCTTCAATCAAGATTCAAACGAAAAAGATCTGCAACAAATCGTTTTGCAGGTTCGTTTCGCCAAGCGCGCCGTAGCCAGTGGTGGTTTTTTCGGTAAGGGTTATCTGCAGGGTCCGCTGACGAACGGCAAGTTCATCCCTGTCCAATTCAGTGACTTTCCATTTTCGGCCATCGGCGAACAATTCGGAATGATTGGGGGGTTCGTAGTTCTCGCACTGTTTGCGGTGATTCTTTGGCGTCTTTGGTCTATTTCACGCATTGCGCGGACGAGATTCGATCAGTTGTTGGTCGCCGGTATTTTCGCGCTGCTGTTGTTTCAGATTTTTCAAAACATCGGCATGACCCTCGGTCTCACCCCGGTTAGCGGCCTGCCACTACCTTTCATCTCGTATGGTGGTTCGCACCTTGTTGCAAGCGCGTTGCTTATCGGTCTAGCCCAGAGCATTTATATGCGTCGCCTGCGCTGATTTGAGTCCGTCTTTAGTCTTGCCACACGGGGTAGCCTGAAGGCACGGAGCGCAAGCTCCAAACATTCGATTTTCGCGAAAAAGGTGCGCTCAGTCTCCTGAGTTAGCCCTGACCGCGATTGACGAACTTGTGTTTCTCAGTTCGTTTGACAGGTTTAGAAGGATCAGTTAATGAATTCCCCAGAGTTACCAGAGCATCCACGTGAAGGTCGTTTAGTCTCGCCCGAGGCGACAGATTCGGCACTTGTTCGCAAACCGCAAATTGGTGACACGCGTCCCGCACCATTCGTTGCGCCGTCCGTTGCACAGCCGTCGAACAATTCGGCTGAAGCCAAGCCAGATTCAGGTCGGGGTTCGCGAAAGTCTGAAAAGACAGACCGCGGTGAGAAGTCGGGCAAAGGTGGGCGCAACCGTCGCGGCGGCCGTAATCGCCGTCGTCGAGGTGATCGTCACGACCGAGATAGCGGGCGTGCGACCAAGCAGTCGATAATTGAGACAGACGCCGAGTTGATCGAGCGTCGTCGTGGCAAAGAGCGCAATGGTCGACCATTGGGTCGATACATGATGTGTGTTCAGGTGCGCAAAGATTTCACGCAAGTTGCGATGCTTGAGGGGCGCAGCCTGATTGAGCACTATGTCAGTCGTCCGGCAGATGATGCCGACCAGATTCATGGCAACATCTATTTGGGTCGCGTTCAGAACGTGCTTCCTGGCATGGAAGCAGCTTTCGTGGATATTGGCACGCCGAAGAATGCGGTTTTATATCGCGGCGACGTGCAATTCGACAAAGAAGATGTCGTCGAACAGGGCCCCGAGCCGCGAATCGAACATGTCTTGCAGTCGCGCCAGTTGATTTTGTGTCAAGTCACAAAGAATCCGATCGGGGCAAAGGGTGGTCGACTGACTCAAGAAGTCTCGCTGCCTGGTCGATTCGTTGTTTTAATCCCTGATTCGCGCACTTACGGCATCTCAAAGCGTTTGCCCGAAGACGAGCGTCGTCGTTTGCGCACAATTTTGGATCGCGTAAAACCAGAAGAGCACGGCGTCATCGTGAGAACCGCGGCCGAAAACGCCACCGAACATGAGCTGCAGACAGATATGTCACGACTGCTCGAACTATGGGAAGAAATCAAGGAGCGTTCAAAGAAGGCGAGTGGTCCGACACTGCTTTATCGCGAGCCTTCGCTTGCCGTGCGAGTTATCCGCGAAGAGTTCAGCAGCGATTATCGCGGCATCATTCTCGACGACAGAGTTTTGTTCGAAGAAGTATGTCAATATATCGGCGACTTCAACCCAGAATTTTTGGAACGCATCGAGTTTCACGACACCGAAGTCGAAGGTTTGTCGTTGTTCGAAAAGCAGCACGTGCACGAGCAGATTCATAAGGCACTCGACATCAAGGTTTGGTTGCCGTCGGGTGGTTCGTTGGTAATCGAACACACCGAGGCGTTGACCGTAATCGACGTCAACACCGGCAAAAATATCGGCAAGACGAGCCTTGAAGAAACGGTATTCAACAACAACCTTGAGGCCGCCGATGAAATTGCCCGACAATTGCGACTGCGCGACATTGGTGGCATCATCGTTATCGACTTCATTGACATGGAGATCCGTGACAACCGACGCAGAGTTCTCGAACGTTTCAAAGATGCTCTCTCGCGCGACAAAACTCGCACTCAAGTATTCGAGATTTCAGAACTAGGTCTTGTTGAGATGACACGCAAGCGCATTGGTGAGGGTTTACTGACAAATTTCGCCGATACTTGCCCAACTTGTGAGGGTCGTGGAATCATGGTCGACCACTCGATGCTCGACTAATTTTGGGCGATTTCCCCGAGATTCTTGTCGTCGATCCACGTTGATTTATCAAACCCACAGATAGGCTCAAAGTTCAATATGTACGCGATCATCGCCTCTGGTGGAAAACAAGAAAAAGTGGCCAAAGGTCAACAAGTTCAGGTTGAACTTCTTGGCGCAGCGACCGGTTCTGAAGTTTCGTTCACACCAGTGATGCTTGTAGATGGTGAGACAGTCCTTGCCACGCCTGCGCAACTGGCAAAGGTTTCGGTCAAGGGCAAAGTTTTGGGCGAAGTCGCCGGTGACAAGATTGACGGGTTCATGTACAAGCGTCGTACCAACCAGCGTCGTCGCTTTGGTCATCGTCAGCGTTATAGCCTTGTTGAAATTACCTCGATTGCGAAAGGCTGATTCATGTCAAAAACCAAGGGTGGCGGTTCTACCAGAAACGGTAGAGATTCAAATGCCCAGCGACTCGGCGTAAAAGTGTTCGACGGCACGCTGATTAATGCCGGCACAATTTTGATTCGTCAACGTGGCACGAAAGTGCACCCGGGCAAAAATGTCGGCAAAGGCAGCGACGATACCTTGTTCGCTCTTGTCAACGGCAACGTAAAGTTTGCCGAGCGTCGTGGCCGCAAGGTCGTCGACGTTCATCCAGCGTCTAATTAACCAGAGACGCTCGCAGTAGCGAGATAAATTTTTCGCGGTCGACGCGCAATACAACCCGACAGTTGTCCCGATCGTTGATGATGCCCAGTTGGTCGACGATTGTTTGTCCGCGTGTCTCGCCGAAGCCAAGATTGACGCGCACGTGTTTTTGAATTTCTGAAGTGACGATCTTTGGGTCAAGGGCGACCGCCATGGCGATTGGGTCTGGCAAATCGAACCCCTCGAGTTTTGTCTCGGTTCGACAGAACTCGCGAACCTGGCGTTGAATCGCCATTGCAAACTTGCCGAGTTCGCTCACGGCGCCGAGTTCATGGGCGAGTTGATCAGAAATTACGGCATCGGCAACCGAGACATCCCAGCCGACC
>SYNW01000016.1 GCA_005805045.1 Actinomycetota bacterium | reverse complement strand
GCTGGTTGCGTTCACGATTTTGTTGCTCGTGCGTTTGCGCGACCCCGAAAGGTTGCCCTGCTCGTGTTTCGGTGCCACTTCGCAGCGACCGATGAGTTGGCTGGATGTCGCACGCAATGTGATTTTGATCGCCGTGCTGATTGCGGCTTATTTAACTAAGTAGCCTGACTGTCATGCGCGTTTGGATTGACCAAGACCTTTGCACCGGTGATGGGCTTTGCGAAGATCATTGCGGCGACGCTTTTAAATTGCTCGAAGACGGCATCGCTTATGTCGCCGAGTTGGGTGTGCCATTGAACGATCCGGGCGGTGCGGGGAGCCTTGCTCATGTCGCGCCACGTGATCGGCAAAGTGTTTTGCGTGCTGCTGAAGTGTGTCCGGGAGAGTGCATCTTTATCGATGTCAGCGACGAGATGACGGCAACAAATATCTCGCAAGTCGCTTAGCGATACGCTGAAAGTGTGAATTGGCGCATCGCATTAAACGGCGCAGTGCTCGTCGTTGCAATTTCGGGTGCCGCTGCGTTAAACGCGGTTGCGGCAGATTCGCAAGCGCAAGAAGTCACCACCAAGTTTGTTGCCAATGACGCAAAGTCCGTGCTCGCCTCGATAAAAGTTGAAAACGAGTATAAAACTGGCTACAAGCGCAGTTTGTTTATCCATTGGTCAGATCTTGATGGCAACGGGTGTGACACCCGCGAAGAAGTTCTGAAGCGCGACAGCATTTCGAAGCCACAGATTGACCCGTACCGTTGTTATGTAGTAGCGGGTGATTGGTATTCGAAGTATGACGGCAAGAATCTGAGTGACCGTGGCGATGTGGACATTGATCATGTCGTCGCATTGAAAGAAGCGTGGGATTCTGGCGCATGGTCGTGGACCGAGTCGCAACGCAAGGCGTATGCCAACGACATGACTGATAGCCGCACATTGATCGCAGTTACTGATCGTGTGAACAGATCAAAGGGCGAAAGAGACCCTTCTAATTGGATGCCGCCTTTGCGCAGTTACTGGTGCACGTTTCTTGGCGATTGGATTTCGGTGAAGGCTCGTTGGGGTTTGTCGATGGACCAAAGCGAATTTGGTCGAGTCAAAAACTTGTTGAACAGTGATTGCTCTGGGTTGACTGTCGCGGGTTGGAGCGCCGCGCCAGTTTCGGTTAGTGCTCCTGCAACGACTACGACAACGGGTTCAGCAGTTTCAACTAGCGCACCCAATGCAACCAGCGCACCCAATGCAACCACGCCAGCCAAGACGACAACCGAGACATCGACTACATCAACGACTGCGGCACCTGGCGCGGTAACCAAAGATATCTATCCGGGCTCGTATTGTGCACCGGTGGATGCACTCGGCACATTTAAAGGTGCGACTTATATTTGCTCGAAAACAGATGCCAAGGGATCGCCATATGCGGGTGGGCGAGCCCGATGGCGCAAGGCCACCAACTAGGCTTGGTTCATGTCTAAGAAAACAAAGAAGAGAAAAGCCCGTATGCGTCGTTCAAAGGCCAATCATGGCAAGCGCCCGAATATGGGTCGGGGTTAAGTAAATCTTTAAAACCTTTATTTAATCTTCTTCGAAACCGCGCTCTAGAAATTGTTGGCCTGTTTCGCAAGTCTCTTGTAACGGACACCATCGACAGTGTGTACCTGGGCTGAGTTTGGGTTCGCGATCTTCCCGAGTTAATTCGTGAATTGCATTAGCACCGTCGACGACGCGACGCACAGCGGCTTGTAAAACGCCTTCACTGACTTCCTCGACATCGGCGCGTGCCGACTCGAGTGAGTAAGTCGCTAGTCGTCGTGGTGGTTGACCCGAGCGCAACGACTCGACGAGAGCATAAAATCGCAGATCTTCGCGATGATTCGAATATATGCGACCGCTTTTAAGGTCGATGATCACTTTGCTGCCCGGGCCACCAAGCGTGAGGTCAACGCGAGTCGACAAAAAGATTGAGCCACCGAACAGTTCGACCCGCGCTGCACTTTCGGTTACAGGTCGCCACGCCGCCTTGAGTGGCGGAAAACTCTCTTCAAATTTCGTGTATAAATCAACTGCGTAACTGCGAAGTTGCGCGCGTTCGCCAGGTGACAACTGGGCGATGAATTCGCTCGGTCCACGACTCTCTTCGTCTTCTAAACGCGCAAGCGCCTCGTCGACAAGCAGCGCTGGTTCGATCGGCCCACGCCAGTTGATTGAAAGCTCGACCGCCTTGTGCATGACCGTGCCACGCACATTGAGAATCGTCCATTGGAAAGTATCGAGCGAGGCCAAATAATTTGCTTCACAACCATGCACAGCGGTCAAACTGCTTTTGCTGATAAAAAGCGGACGATCGGGGGATAGTTTTTCAGCCAGTGGTGCAAGCGCAGTTTCGATTTGCTCACGTACAGACTCGACAACAGAAATTGGCAACGGCACCCAGCCTGCTGGTTTACCGAGAACGTCGACGACACTTTGCTGCATCGGGTTAAGTTCATTAGTTGTCATGACGTGATTACTTACATTACCTAATGGGTGTTTTTGGATAACCGTGTGATACCCATCTGCAACAATCTGCGGCATGACAAGCACAAGTGATATCGCACTCGCGACCACTCGCTATGCCGAGTTTGCTGTGGCGGCGAGGGTGTTGGCGAGCCAGGCTCATCGCCATGGTTTAAAGCCACCTGGTTTTCGCAGCCCGCCGCGCATTGTCGGTGTTGATCGAAGTTTGCGTCGAATAAATAATGGCGTGGTTGTGTCTGTGTCGTTACGTGGGCGTCCATTCGTGGCCGTGCTGAGCGACATGATCGAGGGTGTGGTTGCTGCGAATCGGTTGATGGGGCGCGAAGCAGAAATTGCCAGAACTGTGCTTTGGCAGAGTGTCGAAATGCTTTTGGTTAGCGATGAGGGTGAAACGCGCGTAGCCTGACAGGGTTGCCCAGGTGGCGGAATGGTAGACGCGGGGGGCTTAAACCCCCCTGGTGCGAAAGCGCTGTATCGGTTCGAGTCCGATCCCGGGCACACTAATTTTTGAG
>SYNW01000122.1 GCA_005805045.1 Actinomycetota bacterium | reverse complement strand
GACGAGTTGCAGATATGCACCCATGTCGCCAATGATTCGCACCCGAACAGCCGTAATTTTGCCTTTGTCGTCGGCGGCTAGTTCAATCTCTTGAATTTGTCCGCGACCTTGGATCGTTGCCTGAGTGTTTTCTGAGCGTTCTTCGACCCAGCGCACAGGCGTGTTGTGCTTGCGCGCGAGCGCCATGCACAACAGTTCTTCGGCATAAACATCAAGTTTTGAACCGAAACCGCCACCGACGCTTGGCGCAACGACACGCACTTGTTGCTCGGGAATGCCGAGAGTGAGCGCAGTCATCACCTTCAAAATGTGTGGAATCTGAGTCGCCGAATAAAGGGTGATGTCACCACCAAATGGCTGTGGCACCGCGGCAATTGCGCGGGGCTCCATCGCCATAGGAATCAAGCGTTGTTGAACGTAGCGCTCTTTGACTTTGTATTTGGCTTTCTTGAACGCATCTGCAACGCAGCCAGGTGTCTCCTCAACAAGAAGTGGCCATGTGTAACTCTTGTTGGTGCCGAGATCTTTGTGAATGACGTTTTTGTCGCTTAGTGCATCTTCAAGATCAACCACTGCCTGAAGCGGCTCGTATTCGACATCGATTGCATCGAGTGCGTCGCGCGACGCAGTTTCGTTAGTTGCCAAAACTGCGGCAACGCCATCACCGACATAGTTGACTTTGTCGCTCGCAAGCGGAAAGTGCGGCGGATTCTTCATGTCAGGAGTAACAGGCCATGCGCATGGCATTGGCGCTGCCCATGCCGATTGCAGATCTTTGCCCGTGTAGATGGCAACAACGCCGGCGATCTTTAGCGCAGCCGAAACATCGATCGACCTAATTTTTGCGTGAGCAAAAGGTGATCGCAGAATCGACAAGTGCAATGCACCTGGAATATTCAAATCATTGGTGAATTTTGCTTCGCCCGTCAACAGTGGTGGGTCTTCACGACGCAACAACCGTGTGCCGATGATCTTGTTGGGTTTGTTCTCGGTGATAGTCATGACGCCCCTTTACTTTGCGCTCGCGGCAGCGAGCACCGACTTGACGATGTTGTGATAGCCAGTGCAACGACACAAGTTGCCTTCAAGCCCCATGCGAACTTCTTCTTCTGTTGGCTTGGGGTTTTCTTTCAACAAACCAATTGCCGCCATCACCATTCCTGGCGTGCAGTAGCCACATTGCAGACCGTGATTCTCCATGAATGCAGTTTGCATCGGATGCATTAGTCCGTCTTTTGCCAAGCCCTCGATAGTCGTGACGCTTGCGCCGTCGGCTTGCACCGCCAAAATTGTGCAACTCTTGACCGCTTCACCGTTCATGTGAATCGTGCACGCACCGCAACTTGAAGTGTCGCAACCGACATTCGTGCCAGTGAGCCCGACTGTTTCGCGAATGTAATGCACCAGCAAAGTTCTTGGCTCAACATCGCCATGATGTTCTCTGCCGTTTATAGTGATTGAAACTTTCACCTTCAGCCCCCCATATATCTTTTAGCGTCAATACCGAACACTTACCCCAGCAGGCAATCATGCCCCCGCAGGGTCCGACCGCACAAATCGGGTTATTTATCTATCTTTTGCAGGCTGCGTAGGGCGAAAATTAGCGTCAGGGTACTGAGTGCAACTATCGCGATCAGCCCGCCGAAGTTGTTTGACCAACTCATATATCCGGGATCGTTGGCATTGACCCAGCCCGATCGTGACAGGCGAAAAATATTTGTGATCGGGTTGATGCGCGCAACCGTGTGCAACCAACCCGTCATTACATAAAGCGGCACTTGTGCGGTCGACAAAAACATCGTCAAGAAAATTGACAGCTGCATGATCGCCGCGCCACGCATGTCTTTGAATCGGTAGGCGAGCCCCAGACCCCAGCCAGCGCCAATAGTAGATATACCGATCGCTGCAATCCACGAACAGACATAACTCAGCACGCCGGCTGTCGGTCGCGCGCCAAGAAGTGTGCCGGCGCCGAACACGACCAGAGTTACCAGCGTCACGCGAATCCATGTGGCCAAAATTGGGCCAATGATTAGTGAGGCGCGTGAAGTCGGCGACATGCGCAAGCGATCGTAGAAACCGTTTTCAAGATCGCGGATGAGCGAGAACCCGAGACCAACACCGCTGAACGCTGCACCCATCGCCAAACCGAGAGGCATGAACCAATTGACTGAGCGATCTGTTGGGAAGCCTGGCAGTTTTGTCAGTGCAAAAAAAGTGCCGGAAAAAGAGAGCATATTGAAGATCGGCATGGCGAGTGTCGGGATAAACGCCGATGGCAGTCGCCGAGTGTTGATCAAGCCACGCTTTACGAGTTGCCATGAACTGCGCATCGTTGTCGAGTGCACATCGCGCGTCGACAAACCTGAAGAAATGGTTTTTACATCGGTGCTCATCGCTAGTTCGCTCGCAGTCGGGCGTGAAGTTGTCTGCTGGCTATATACAAAGCAACAATTGCGATTGCCATCGGCACCAAAATTGCTCGCGCGGTTGCCGAGACACTGAAGCCCTCAAGTGAGAGTGCGCGTAGACCTTCGACTAAATGTGAAATCGGGTTCAGTCCGGCAACAGTTTTATAGGCACCGCTCATTGTCTCGCGCGGAAAGAACGCACTCGAGAAAAACAACAAGATAAACAGCAACGGAAACGTGCCTTGCACGGCTTCTGACGAGCCGGTTTTGAGTGCAACTGACGACATCAGCGCACCTACGGCAAGAGCAATCAACGCACCACTGATGATCATTGCGATGATGCCCGGCACGCCTGCCGAGACATCCGCACCAAATGGCAACAGCACCAGCACAAAAACCGCTGTTTCAAGTGCGCCAAACAAGACGCTTCCTGCGAGTCGGCCGAACAAAATTGAAAGTCGAGAAGTAGGCGCCGCCAGTAGGCGGTCAAAAAAACCGTTTTCGATATCAGTTGCGAGCGCGGCGGCGCCAGTAACCGAACCAAACAAGACACCTTGGGTGATTGTGCCTGCAAGTTGAAACTGTAGATACGAGTTGACTTTTGGAAACCCGGGTAGCGAAGTTGTTTTACCGAATGACGAGTTGCCCAAAAACGAAAAGAACAGTGGAAACACAATGCTCGGTACGACAAGTGCCGGTTGACGAAACAATTCGAGTGTCGAGCGTTTGGCCAGGGCAAAAGTTTGGCGAAGTGCGGCAGATGTCGAGCGTCGTACTGAAACATCATTGACGAGCGTTGCAGTACTGGTCACTTTCGCCCTCGGCGTTTTTTCTTTTTGGGTTCGTCGTCGCCGTTGTCGCCGGCAGATGGTGCATTGTCGGCACCTTCGAGTCGATAACCAGTTGCTTCGGCAAAAACATCGTCAAGACTTGGCTCGTTGATTTCAAGATGCTGCACATGCACGCCGGCTTCGTCAAGTTTGCGCACAACTTCTGTTACTTGCGATGCGCCACCGCGCAGACCGACACCGAGCGCGCCTTCTGCGCCTGGTCGCAAATCACCAAAAGTGCTGAGCACCGTTTTGGCTTTTTCGGCTTGGTCGATGCTCGTGTTGATGATCAGGGTTGGTGCACCGACGCCGGCTTT
>SYNW01000015.1 GCA_005805045.1 Actinomycetota bacterium | reverse complement strand
TTCACGTGCACGCTTCTGAAACGATTGGTGAGATGCAACTCGTGGCGCAACGCCACGGCGGTCGCACGCCAATTCAAGTTCTCGATGACACAAATTTATTGCGACGCGGCGTTATTGCCCACGGCATTCATTTAAGTGACGACGACATAAAATTGATTGCGCAAAACTCGGCAACGATCGTGCATTGTCCCGCGTCGAATTTCAAACTCGCCAGCGGTATTGCCAGAATTTTGGATCTACAAAGCGCGGGTGTGAACATTGCGCTCGGCACCGACGGCCCGGCATCGGGCAACGACCTTGATCTTTGGATTGCAATTCGCCTCGCGGGATACATGCAAAAAACCAACGCTAAAGATCCTGCCGTGTTGCCGAGTGTCGAACTCGTGCGTATGGCAACGATTAATGGGGCGCGCGCGCTGCAACTCGACCACATGATTGGCTCGCTCGAAGTCGGCAAGCGCGCCGATCTGATCGTGCTTGACGCAGAGTCGCCATCGCTTACGCCGAATTTTGATCCGCACACGACGATCACAACTTGTGTCACTCGGGCAGATGTGCTGCATGTCCTCGTCGATGGCAAAGTCGTGGTGCGCGATCGGAAGTGTCTAACCATTGATCGCATCGCAACAATCAACAAGGTCAAAGCCTTGGGCAAACAAGTGCTGGCAAGCGTCAACAATAACTAGTTCGGCTTTCGGCACTACTGTTGGCTAAACCATGACCAAACCAATTGATTGGACATTGTTGCGTACGACTGCCTTGGCCGTAGCAAAAAATGCATACGCGCCATATTCGAAGTTCAGAGTCGGCGCGGCCGCACTCGTCGACGACGGTCGCATCATCACTGGTTGCAATGTAGAAAATGCTTCGTACGGCATGACTCTTTGCGCCGAGTGCGGAGTCATCAGCGAGTTGGCGCGCTCGGGTGGCGGCAGGCTCGTGGCGCTGTGCACGGTTGGCAACGATCAACCGGTGACCCCGTGCGGTCGCTGTCGACAATTGTTGTGGGAGCACGGTGGCGCCAACATGTTGCTCGAAGTCAACGGCGAACCACGAAAACTCAGCGAGATGCTGCCGGTCGCGTTTCCAGAAGAGTCTGTGTTTGTCAACCCAGAAGCTGATTAATCGCGATGATCACTCAAGATGGTTTGACAACGGCACAAGCCGAATTTTTTGATCAAAACGGATATCTGGTTCTGCCGAATTTTGTGGACGACGGCGCATGCTTAAAGCTTCGTGATCAAGCAATGACCTTGGCGAAACAGTATTGTCCGTCACCGCAAGAAGCGACCGTGTTCACCGCTGACGGCACCGCCGTACACGCATCCGAAGATTATTTCTTGACGAGCGGCGACAAGATTCGCTGCTTTTTCGAAAAAGATGCGTTTGATGAGCAAGGCGAACTGCGTCAAGACGCACATTTGTGCTTGAACAAATTGGGCCACGCGATGCACGATCTTGACCCGGTGTTCAAAGAGTTCAGTCATTCGAGCCGTTTAGCCGCCGTCGCAAAATCTCTCGGAATGAAACAGGCGCAACTGTTGCAATCGATGTACATCTTCAAGCAGCCCCGCATCGGCGGTGAAGTTACTTCCCATGTCGATCACACTTATTTGTGGACAGAACCGCAATCGGTGATTGGTTTTTGGTTTGCGATTGACGACGCCACGACTCAAAACGGTTGCATGTGGGCGTTACCCGGCGGGCATCGCATCCCCGTCAAGACTCGCAATCGACTATCCGAAGATCGCAAGTCGACATATAACGAGGTTTTTGATCCGACGCCGTATCCGACCGAGGGTCTCGTGCCACTTGAAGCCGCTCGCGGCACATTGATTTTGCTGAACGGCACGCTGCCCCATCGATCAGGACCGAACAAGAGCGACAAGCCGCGACACGCATACACGATTCACGCAATTGATGGCACTGCGAAGTATCCGAGTGACAACTGGCTGCAACGCGAGTCGTTGCCAATGAGCGGTTTTCTTAACTAACCCGCCAAAATTGTTCGGGTTGCAGACGTGCCTAGCCGCGAGGCTCCGGCCTTAATCATTTCGAGGGCCGATTCGCGCGTTCGAATGCCGCCACTTGCTTTGACGCCAATTGATTCGCCAACTGTCTCGCGCATCAACTGCACGGCGCGCACGGTGGCACCACCAGATTTGTGAAAGCCAGTTGAGGTTTTGACAAAATCTGCGCCGTTGGCAACGGCCACGCGACAGGTCATCACAATTTGCTCGTCTGACAAGGCGCCCGACTCGATGATCACCTTCAACTTGACTGAACTTCCGATACCTTTGCGCACGACCGAGATTTCGTCACCGAGTTCTAACCACATCGAGTCATGAACAAAACCCAAATTCATGACCATGTCGATTTCGGTTGCGCCGTTTTCAACCGCCGTTGCAGCCTCACCTGCTTTCGTCGTTGCCGAGTGGGCACCAGATGGAAAGCCTGTTACGCATGCGAGGGCGATGTCGTCAGACAGCAGTCCATTCGGTAACGGCAAAAGTGACGGCGAGATGCAGACTGCGGCAACTTTCATCTCGTTGGCTTCGCGGCAAAGTTTGGCGATATCCCGACTAGTTGCTTCTGGGGTAAGCAACGTATGGTCAATATATTTTGCGAGCTCAAGGCTTGTCACTACATGGTTACCCTAATTCGTGAACGCGCTTTTTATATAACAGTCAAAGCAAGGTAGCGTTTCGCCCTGAGATGGCAACATTGCGGTTCAACTACGGCACGATGGGTTCGGGCAAAAGCACACTCGCGCTGCAAATAAATCACAACCTCACCAGTCGTGGGCTGGCAGGCTTATTGCTTACCAAACTCGACCGCGATGGTGGTCAAGTTACAAGTCGCTTGGGCGTGTCAACACCGGCGATCGAAATGGCGCCGGAACTAAATCTCTATGAATTAGCGCTCTCAAGAATGCCGTTGCAATTTATTGTTTGTGACGAGGCACAGTTCTGCTCTATCGAACAATGCGATCAACTGGCACTAATTGTTGACGAACTGCACGTCGATGTCTACGCATTCGGGCTGATCACCGATTTCAAAGGTCTGCTTTTCGACGGCACGCGTCGGTTGCTCGAGATTGCCGATCAGCGAATTGAGATGCAGGTCGAAGCGCGCTGTTGGTGCGGAGCACGTGCGACGAATAACGCTCGCTTGGTCAACGACAAAGTCGTGCTTGAAGGCGAAACCGTGATGGTTGGCGACACCGATAAAAATACGATTGCACCGTTGTTCGGTGATGTTGTGCGCTACGAGTTGCTTTGTCGCAACCACTATCGCAAAAAACAAATTTCCGCTGGTTAGAAAACGTTCAACAAATCAACGACAAACACGAGCGTCTCGCCGCCTTTGATCACGCCACCTGCTCCACGACTGCCATAACCCATGTCTGGCGGAATCGTAAGTTTGCGACGGCCACCGACCTTCATACCGGCGACGCCTTTGTCCCAACCGGCGATTACTTGACTCGCACCAAGCCCGAAATCGAACGGTTCGTTGCGATCCCATGACGCGTCGAACTGTTTCGCGGTGCTCCATGCAACGCCGACGTAATGAACTGAAACAGTTTTGCCGCTCACGGCCTCTTGACCGAGACCAACTGTGATGTCTTCGACTACTAAAACTGTTGGTGCTGGCGTATTTGGAATTTCGACTTTTGGCTTTGAATTTGACATGCCTGCACGCTACTCAAGAATTCTGAAATTTGTTGAAGGCTTTAACGATTTCCGCTGCAGTTGCTGCAGTTGTTATACCGAACTTCTCGACGAATTCGTCCAGTCGAGATAAATCTTGTGTCGTATCAATGTCTAGCTTGATCCCGGGGAACGCCAACTCTTGTGGCGCTTGCACTGCATTTATCTTGAACTTATCAGGGTTGTCCCAGATGTAACTCGTGACATGTTCACGATGTGCTTGCTGAGTTGTCAACTTGGCGATGCTATTTAGCAGTTGTGCTGAAAGAATTTCAGCGCCAAAACCATCGGCGTATCGGTTGTTGAGCCTTTGCTGATGATTGCACGAATAGTCATAGTCGCCAGATTCATGTGCAACAACCAAGCGATCAATCTCTTCGGCGGCCACAAACGGATTGTCGGCACAAACCCGCACGACAAGATCTGCCTGCGAAATTTTTGCTGCTTGCACAAAACGGTCCAACACGTCGTCTTGGCTGCCTCGCACTATTCCAACTTTGAAACTTGAAGCTGCATCGGCAAGTCTGTCGTCGTCGGGACTATTTGAGGTTGCCAACACGACCCGACCGAGTTGTTTGGCATCACAAACACGGGTCAGTACCCACTCGAGCAAAGTTTGGTCGCCGAGCCTGGCCAACATTTTGCCCGAGAATCTCGACGAACCCATGCGCGCCTGAACGACGGCAACAACCCGAGTCATGATTTGGTGAGATCGTCCCAAGTCAAAATATGATCTTCGGGCAAATCTCGGGCAACTTTCTTGCCGACGACTTCATCCCAACTCATCGGGCTGATGCCGGTGCCAGGTCGTTTGGCGACCAAGTCGTTTTCGCCAAGTGTGTGACCTGCCTGCAAATCTCGCGACAGAACGATGCTTCGACGGGCGTTCAATCTAGAGATTTCTTCGGTGGCGATCGAAGTTTTCAGTCGGGTTGGCCCAAGAATTTCGTGCACTTGCTTGACATTGATCTGAAATCTAGCCAAGTCTTTTTCGTCCATCGCGTGATAGTGATCGTTACCAGGCAGTGTTTTATCGAGAGTGAAGTGTTTTTCAAGCACTACGGCGCCAAGCAAATGCGCAGCGATCAGACTCGTCATTTGCTCATTGGGCAAGGTGTGATCTGAGTATCCGAGCAACAATTCTGGATATCGATTGCGCAAGTCGACCAGCATGCCGAGGTGGGCGTTCTCGTTGCGCGTCGGATAGTTGAGAATGCAATGCATCAGACAAATTTCTTTCGCACCGGCACTGCGTAAAATCGCCAGTGCTGCATCAATCTCGCTGATATTCGAGGCCCCAGTCGACAAAATGACCGGCTTGCCCGTCGCTGCGACTTTTTTCAATAGCGGTGGATTCGTGATGTCGGCAGACGCAATCTTGAAAAAACGCACCAGTGGATTGAGCATGTCGACTGCACCCAAATCAAACGGCGTCGAAACGAATTCAATGTCGTGCTTTTTACAGTGCATCGCCAACTCTTTATACTCGGCCTCGCCGAACGAGTCGTATTTAGTGAACAATTCGTATTGACTGGTGGTCGGCTCTTTGCTCGTATCCCAATAGGAAGGCGAGAACTTAGAGGCGATCAAACCTGCTTTATACGTCTGAAATTTTGCCGCATCTGCGCCACCTCGCTTCGCCGACTCGACCAGCAATTTCGCCCTAGCCAGCGAACCCTCATGATTCACGCCGATTTCTGCAATTACATACGGCCGATCGGTTTGACCAACCATCCGATCACCAAGTTTGATTTGTGTCGTCACTTCGCCGACTCGCTACCGTGCTTTTCGATTAATCGTCGACGATGATGTTCCATCGCTGCTGCGTCGTTGGTCGAATTACTTTCGTGGCGACGATATCGATACAACGGCAATTCAAGTCGATGAATCTTGTATTTTTTGGTAAACCGCAATCGCAAATCTGTTTCTTCGTGCAACAAAAAAGTTTCGTCATACAAACCAATATCGATCAACTGCTCGGTGCGAAACATGATGCCACAGGCAATCGGGTCGGTGAGACAATTTTTTCGACCCAATACTTCTTCTTGTTCGTCGACCAACAAGTAATCACATGCCACGGCATCCATATATTTATTTTCGCGCAAGAACTCATGCAGAAGATGCAGGAATTCTGCGTTCACATAATCATCAGCGTCAACCCGAACGACAAACGGCGCTCGTGCACGACGGATCGCCTTATTCAGCGACGCAGGCAGGCCGATATTTTTTTCATTGTTGATCAACACCGTTTCATCAGCAAATTCGCTGAGCACCGAGGCACTCCGGTCGGTGCTGCCGTCATTTATGACAACAATCTCGAACTTGCCGCGCGAGATCGTCTGTGAAATCAGCGACCTAAGACATCGCGAAATATATTTTTCTTGGTTGTAGGCCGCAATCACGACTGAAATCACCGGTTGAGTCATGGTTATTACCGCAAAACTTTCGACAATGCCTTGTGCAATCTTGTGGGCACGGCTTCATCCATTTTCACGACTACCGGCAGCGACACTGCGCACTCGAGCCTGGCGCTCGAACTCAAAAACGCTTTCGACAAGTCGCCTCCGTGACGGGCAACAAGTTCTGGCATGTGCGTCCAGGTGCCGGCAAAATGCCAAGTCACTGCCTCAGGCAGAATTTTCGTCGACAAACCTTCGGCGACAAGCACATTTCGACACTGCCTGGCAGTTGCATTGTCCTTAACGCTGAAGACCAGCGCATCCGCGGTTTCATATGAACCAACGGGCACCTCGCGAGCAACTATGCCCGGCAAAGTCTTGATTGCCGCCCACATTGCGTCTCGGTTTTTGCGTTGTGCTGAAACAACCGTCGAAAGTTTTTTCAACTGGGCCAAGCCGACTGCACCCTGCATCTCTGTCATGCGAAAATTGAACCCGCTGCTCGCACGAGTGTCTTCCCATCTCGGCACGACGGGATTATTTTCGTGTCCGTGATCATGCCACGCGGCCGCCGCCTTGTAGTCGGTCTCATTCTGAAAAACGATCATGCCACCTTCACCTGTCGTCATCGTTTTGGCAAAGTCAAAACTGAATGTGCCCATTCGACCCCAAGTACCAAGTGGTCGACCATCCAAAGAACCGCCACAACCCCACGCCGCATCTTCAATCAAGGTGAGATTATTTTTGCGACAAATGCTGTCAATTTCGAAAAGATTCGCTGGCGTGCCCAACATATGCACGGCAATGACTGCTTTCGTTTTTGCAGTGATCAATTTTGTCAAAGCCTTGGGATCAAGATTCAAAGTGCCGTCAATGTCGGCGCAAACCGGCGTCGCACCCGACTCGATGATCGCCTCGACAGTGGCGACAAAAGTGAAACTCTGGGTGATTACCTCATCACCTGGCTGCAGATCTAGAACTGCAAGCGCCACACGCAGTGCAGCCGTGCCCGAAGTGACAGCCAAAGCATGCGGCACGCCAAGCGAGTTTGCGAAGGCCTTTTCAAAGTCGCGAACCTTCCACTTATTTTGTCTGATTGCGTCAAACGAGTGACGAAACAAAACGCCACCATGTTGAAAAATATCGTCAACTTCAGCCTGCTCTTCAGCACCGATTAGTTCGTACCCAGGCATGTGTTGATTTTACCTAGAAATCTTTACATCTTCTCGAACAGCGAGATGATCCTTGTGTCAGTGAGCGTTGAGCGAAAGTTGCTACCCAGCGCATTCGTCAGTGGCTTTTCATGTTTAATCGTCGCGGCGATCAGCGCGGCACGCAATTCATCCGTCAGATTTGCGCACACACCCCGCGGCAGCTCAACTTTTTGCAACTCAATCATTTTACGAAACTCCGAGTGTGCCTCTGGGTAAAACTCACCTAGCGCATTGAGAACGATGCAATTGGCAACGCAGTGGTGCAAGCCGAAGACGACGCTCAGTGCGGCAGAAAATGGATGAACCACGCCGACATAGCTCGTGGCGATCGCACATCCGCCCAAATAACTCGCCACCATCAGGTCACTTCGTCGAGCGTCAGCCATCATGTCGTTGCTCAAAAACACATTGCGGCACAGGTTCACGGTTTCGCGTGAATATGCATCACCGATTGCGTTGCGATAAGAACCTGCCAGTGCCTCAATGCAGTGAATATATGCATCCATGCCTGTGAAAAAATATTGGTTACGCGGCACCGTGCGCGTCAAACTTGGATCCAGCACGACATGATCAAAAACTGTGAAGTCACTGTTCATGCCTAACTTGAGACCAGTTTCAATATTTGTCATCACGCAAGTTCGGGTTGCTTCTGAGCCCGTACCAGAAATCGTTGGCACACCGATTTTGTGCACGCCCGGTACTCGAACGAGATCCCAACCTTGATAGTCGGCAGCCAGACCACCGTTGGTCAATAAATTAGAAACTGCCTTTGCCGTGTCGAGTGTGATGCCACCGCCAAAGCCGAGGATCGTTGCTGGCACCTTATGGCCGGACTTCTGCAACTTAACTACGAGTTCATCAATGCTTTGTGTTGTGGGTTCATTGACCGTGCTCACAAAGTGAACTGCATCAGTCGGTTTCGCTCCGAGCGAACTGGCGGTGTAATACTCGTTTTTAAAGTAATCATCAATCAAGAAAACGGCGTGTGGCGACTCTGCGCTTCGTTTTGACGCAACCAAGTCGGCGACCCCGGACACGGCGCCATCGCCGAAAGTAAACCGACCAACATTGCGCACAATCTTGACGCCCGTGTCGAGAATCGTCACGCCAAACCTCGCATTTTGTCAAATATCGCTGCGGAGACATCAAACTTGTTGTTACTTGCTACCACCGTGCACGGTTCACTATGAATTCCCTCGGACAAATTGACACCTTCCAATTCAAAAGTACCACCCGCGCCGTTGACGATCGCCAAGCCCGCTGCCACATCCCAAAACATAATGTTGTGTTCGGCATAGACATCGGCACTGCCAGTTGCTACGAGCGCAAGCGAGGCGCATGCCGAACCGATCATCCGCACTTTGCCAAAACCTGTCAGAACCTCAGCGAAACTTGCCACTGCTTTTGGGTCATCAAGCGGAAACCTGCTCGGAAAACCCGTAATCAACGTTGCCTGACCGCGATTTGCGCGATCTGACACCGTCACAGGCTTGTCGCCAACGTGGGCGCCAATTCGTGGCCCACCATAAATCATCTGTTTGGTCACCAAATTGAATAGCACACCGAGAATTGGTTTGTTGGCGTCCCAGAGCGCGACTGAAATCATCGATGGACCAAGACTGCGGCTGAAGTTGTAGCTTCCGTCGAGCGGATCAATCACCCAGAGTAAATTCGGCAATGTCCTGCCAGGGATTAAACCGACTTCTTCGCTCAGAATCGCAATGCCCGTATGTTTTAGGCCCTTAATCAGTTCTTTTTCAAGCATCGTGTCGGCCTCAAGTTTGACTTCACGACCACCAATTTGTAGGTCGACGACATTTTTTGCAGCGGCACTGCTAGCACGGATAAATTTTTTGCCTACTTTTTCGACAAGTTCGGTCGCCAAAATTGTGAAGCCATGAACGTCGTTGATCGTGATTTCTTCCACTAATTGACCTCGGGGTCTTCAATTTTGAACTGCTTTCGCCAAAGTGGATCTGCATAATAAATTTTATAAACGAGTTTCATTGTTTGATAAGCGTCGTGCGAAGTGCCGCTTTGCACAGGCTCGTTGTTGAGAATGCTCTGTGTGAATGCTGCGATCTCGCGATCCCAAGATGG
>SYNW01000121.1 GCA_005805045.1 Actinomycetota bacterium | reverse complement strand
GACCCCGGACGAACGGCGCAATCACCCCGAAGCGACGCCGGACATCGGTGGCGTGGCCTTTTTTGTCGCGCTTGTCGCGGCCATTTCGGTGGCGTGGCAGATGGACAGATTCGATCCGTTGTTCAAAAATAATTCAGAACTGGTTGGTGTGATTATCGCAGGCTTGATCATCTTTATTTTGGGACTGATCGACGACATTCACGAAGTATCGGCGCCGATGAAAGTCACCGGCATAGTAGTTGCAGCCGCGGCACTGATTTGGTTTGGCGTGACGATGATTTATTTTCGTGCACCGTTCGTTGACGTGTTCGTGTTGTCAAGTGATTGGATTCCGTTGTTCACGGTGTTGTGGCTGCTTGGCATGACACAAGCGATCAATTTGATCGATGGCCTGGATGGTCTGGCGGCAGGCATCGTGGCGATTGCTTCGACTGCGTTTTTCATCTACAGCAGAGACATGGGCGTGAATGGATTGCTCAGTGAGCCGAACATCGGACCACTCGTGGCGATAATCACCGTGGGCATTTGTGTTGGGTTTTTGCCATTTAATTTCAACCCGGCAAAAATATTCATGGGCGATAGCGGCGCGTTGTTGTTGGGTTTGCTCGTCGCTGTTTCGACCAGCGTCGTCGGCGGTCGAGCCAACCCCGAAACGAGCGTGAGCGGTCAGACTTATTTCTTTTTGGCGCCGTTGCTCATCCCAATTCTTGTATTAGGCGTACCTATTTTGGATGTGATTTTTGCCATCATTCGACGCACGCGAAGTGGCGTGGGTTTTGCCACTGCTGATACTGGTCACTTGCATCATCATTTGATCAAATTAGGACATGGACCGCGACGCGCAGTGGTGATTTTGTGGCTCTGGACGGCGCTGTTGTCGAGCTTTGTTTTGTATCCCGCGCTGTCTGACGGCCCGACGAATCTGTGGCCGTTTTTATTCGTGGCACTCGCACTGGGTGGGTTTACGTTATTCAACGACAGGTTGACAAGGCACAAATTCACGAAGTAGCCAGTTTGCGCCGTTTGCGAGTTTGCGTATAGTTTGTACTTCCGTTCACAAGCATCAGACAATCCAGTCTGTTGCAAATTAACTGAGGATCAACGTTGAAACTCCTGCCAACCCGTAAGCCAGTCGCGCGCACGGCAACTTCGTCTCACGACTCACTTGGTAGAGGTGTCGAGATTGCAGTTAGCGTCGGCGTTTTTTTCGTGGTCGGTTTGCTGTTGGACAACGCATTTGAGACACGGCCTGTCTTCATGATTTTGTGCAGTCTGTTTTCTGTGCTCGGGAGTTTTGTCCGACTTTGGTTTGTCTACGACACAGATATGCAAACTCAAGAAGTCAAGCGTCGGGATGTCGCGACACGGCACATGCGCAGCTCGGACCTTGTGGGCAAGCAGTAAAATATGACGGCTCTAGATGTAGACACGAAGATCTCAATTTTGTCGATGCGCGACACGGGGCCAGCCCCTGAAGCAGCCATTGTGCGCGACATCATCAAGCACGGCTTGGTTGTCGCACCAGTTTTGATTGTGGTCAGTGCGGTTATTTGGGGCGCAAACGGTGCTTACTCGTGTGCGTATGCATTGGCAATCGTGTTTGGAAATTTTGCATTGGCGGCTGCACTCGTGGCGTACACGGCGAAAATTTCTTATGCGTTAATGATGGCATCAATGTTGTTTGGCTACTTGTTGCGCTTGGCACTTGTTGCAGTGGCGGTATTCGTCGTTCGCCAGAGTTCGTGGGTCGAATTGATTCCACTTGGGCTGACGATAATTTTGGCCCATCTTGGTTTGTTGTTTTGGGAGTTGCGTTATGTCTCTTTGTCGCTTGCTTACCCGGGCTTGAAGCCAAAAAAACAACCAAAAGAAAAATCAACACAACAATCTGAAAGCGCCGCAAGATGATCATCAACAGTATTTTGTCGTTTGAGTTTCCGCCGATCAACGAGTTGTTGCGCTGGCGCGATGTGGTGCCTGGTTTAAACAAAGTCGGGATCATTGCCGTCGCCGCGGCGCTAATCGGCACACTGGTTTTTCTTTCGGCAGCGCGCAAAGACCCGAAGGTCGCACCGAAGGGCACGCGCAATTTGGCTGAAGTGGGCGTCGAATTTATCGAGAACAACATCATCATGCAGACGATGGGTCGTGATGGTTTGGGTTGGACACCATTCTTGTTGACATTGTTCGTGTTCGTTTATCTGTGCAACGTACCCGGCATCATTCCATTTATTCAGATGCCGGCAACAGCCCGCATGGCGATACCGATGTTCTTGGCGGTGCTCGTTTGGGTGATTTTCAACGTTCAGGGCATCAAGCATCAAGGCTTTTTCGGATATTTCAAGAGCGTGTTGTTTCCACCCGGGGTGCCCAAGGCGCTTTACATTCTTGTGACGCCAATCGAGTTTATTTCGACTCTGATTGTTCGACCGTTTTCGCTTGCAGTGCGACTATTTGCCAACATGTTGGCAGGTCACTTGCTGCTGGTGATTTTCGCCCTGCTCAGCGAGGCTTTGTTTCAGGCGCGCGACAAGATTTTGATTCCGATTGGTGTCTTGCCGTTCTTCATGTTGGTTTTTTTGACCGGATTCGAAGTGCTAGTTGCGTTCTTGCAGGCATATATTTTCACGATTCTCGCGGCGGTCTATATTGCCGGCGCGGTACATCCAGAGCATTAAGTAATTAAGCAATAACAACCAGACAGGAGACACAAGAAAATGGAAGCACTATCAAAGATCGTCAAGGCGGCTGCTGAAGCCGCTGCGGGCGACGAAAAGAACATTGCTGCTGCAGGTTCCGCGGGTTTTGCCTACGGTCTTGCAGCAATCGGACCCGGCATCGGCATCGGACTTATTTTCGGAAGTGCGATTGAAGCCATGGCTCGTCAGCCAGAGGCAGCGGGCATGGTGCGTACCACGATGTTTCTTGGTATCGCATTTACCGAGGCGCTTGCGCTTATCGGTTTCGTTGTATTCATTCTTCTGAAGTACGCATAAGAGACTTCATGCTCACAGCGTTCGTCAATATCAACTCGTCTTGGCAGGTGCGCGTCTCGTTTGACGCCGTGTCGGCGGAGACCGGCAGCGAAGAAGGGGCACCAGTTAGCGCTGGGCCGAACCCGATCGCGCCTGAAATTAAAGAGTTGGCATGGGGTGCTGGGTCGTTTATCGTGTTTCTTTTCCTGATGCGCTTGTTTCTTGTGCCAAAGGTGCGTAAGGGTATGGCCAGTCGATACGAATCGATCCAGGCAGATCACGAATATGCCTCTGCCACTCGCGATGGTGCTCGAGCTGATGTTGCTCGTTATGAGTCAGCAGTTGCCGAGATCAGAAGTGAGGCTGCTCGGCGGCTTGAGGCGGCCCGATTGACCCTTGACAAAGAGCGTTCTGCGAAGATCGCCGAAATCAACGAGCAAATTGCCGCGCGTCGCGCGCAAGCCGAAACAGAAGTTGCCGCGGCTCGTGCCGCAGCGCAAGGTCAGATCGTTTCGGCGGTTACTGCGGTAACGACTCGTGCAACACAAATTGCAGTTGGGGTGTCTCCCGACAATGCAGTTGTGACGCGGTCGGTGCAGCAAGCGATGGAAGGAACTCGTTCGTGAATCTAGTTGTAACAAGTTTGCTTGCGGTCGAAGATCCGAGTCAGACTCATCACTGGTTGTTGCCAGAGACGGCTGAAATTATTTACGGTGGCATTGCCTCGTGCATAATATTTTTTGGGCTTTATAAGTTCGGTTGGCCGATGATCGTCAAGTCGATGAACGCACGCACTGCACGAATTCAAAAGGAGCTGGACGGCGCTGCCGATGCGCGCTCAAAGTCTGAGACAGATGCTTTGGGCATCCGCACTGCACTTGGCGATATCGAGTCTGAGCGACGCAAGATTTTGGCCGAGGCCGATGCGCAGGCGACGGCAATTTTGGTCGATGGTCGAGCCCGCTTGCTGAAAGAAGTTGCCGATCTCGAAGTCAAAGCCTCTGCCGATTTGGCAGCGGCCCGCGGTCGCAGCGGCGAAGAACTTCGTGGCGAGATTGCTCGCTTGTCGAGTGCCGCAATATCAACTGCGGTTGCCGCGAGTCTCAACGAGCGCGCCCAACAAGAACTGATCGAGAGTTTCATTAAGGGCGTAGGAGCAGCAAAATGAGCGACGTACGCATCGAGGCATATAGCCGAGCACTTTTCGAAGTTGCCCAGGCTGAAGGCAATCTACAAGTTGTTGAAGACGAATTGTTTCGCATGGCACGAGCAGTTGAGTCGAGCGAGCAGTTGCGCGGTGTCTTGACCGACGCGACCATCCCGGCTGAGCGTCGTCAGCAAGTTGTCGAGCAGTTGTTGGGTGGCAAAGCCAGCAACACGAGCATGCAACTTGTTTCATTGATCGTCGGTGCAGGTCGCGGTCGTGACTTGGTGGCGATCGTCGATCGACTCGTGCAACGAGCATCGAGTGAGCAACAACGCGAAGTTGCCGAGGTTCGAAGTGCGGTTGCCCTGTCTGACGATCAGGCGAAACGTCTCGCAGATGCGTTGAGTAAATCAACTGGCCGCAAACTAAATCTCAAAGTCGTGGTTGATCCATCGGTGCTTGGTGGGTTGGTTGCAACTGTCGGCGACGAAGTAATCGACGACACAGTGCGCACGCGACTTGAACAAATTAAGACCCGAATCTGAAGTAGTTCTGAAAGGACATACACAACATGGCTGAACTCACACTCTCTGCGAGCGATATCGCAGCGGCAATCACGAAAGGTCTCGACGGCTACAAGCCGTCGGTCGAAGCGCGCACGGTTGGGCGCGTCACAGAAGTTGGTGACGGCATTGCGCGCGTAAGTGGTTTGCCGGATTGCGCAGTCAACGAGCTGCTTGAATTCGAAGACGGCACGATTGGTTTGGCATTGAACCTTGACGAAGATTCGATCGGTGTCGTTGTGCTCGGTGAAGCAGAATCAATCGAAGAAAATCAAACCGTTAAAGCCACCGGTCGAATTTTGTCGGTTCCAGTTGGCGACGCGATGTTGGGACGAGTTGTCAACGCTCTGGGTCAGCCGATCGATGGCAAGGGCGACATTGTCGGTGCGATCATGCGCCGCGTTGAAGTGCAGGCACCGGGCATCATGGGTCGCAAGCCGGTGCACGAGCCGCTACAGACCGGCATCAAAGCGATTGACGCGATGACGCCGATCGGTCGTGGTCAGCGCGAACGGATCATCGGCGACCGCAAGACCGGCAAAACAACGGTTGCCATCGACACGATTCTTAATCAACGTGGCTTGGGTGTTAAGTGCATTTATGTTGCGATCGGTCAAAAAGGTTCGACAATTGCGCAAACCGTTGAAGTGTTGCGTCAATTCGGTGCGCTTGAATACACGGTTGTTGTTGCTGCGCCGGCGTCAAACCCGGCGCCGTTCAAATATCTGGCGCCTTACGCAGGTTGCGCTATCGGTCAGCAATGGATGGAAAACGGCGAACACGCACTAGTCGTGTACGACGATTTGTCAAAGCAGGCAGAGGCCTACCGACAGATTGCGTTGTTGTTGCGTCGTCCACCAGGTCGCGAGGCATATCCGGGCGACGTGTTTTATCTGCACAGTCGTTTGCTTGAGCGGGCTGCAAAACTGAGCGACGAGCGCGGTGCTGGTTCGTTGACTGCACTACCAGTGATCGAAACGAAGGCCGGTGACGTTTCGGCGTACATTCCGACCAATGTAATTTCGATCACCGATGGTCAGGTTTATTTGCAGGACAACTTGTTCAAGTCGGGCGTTCGACCAGCCGTAGACGTGGGCATCTCGGTGAGCCGTGTAGGCGGTGCCGCGCAGATCAAGTCGATGAAGAGTGTCTCGGGCACCCTGAAACTTGATTTGGCGCAGTTTCGTGAGCTCGAGGCGTTCGCAACATTCGGCAGTGAACTTGACGCGATTTCAAAAGCACAACTCGAACGCGGTTACCGCTTGGTTGAATTGTTGAAGCAACCGCTCAACTCGCCGATGCCGGTTGAAGAGCAAGTTGTTTCGATTTTTGCCGGCACCAAGGGCTATCTCGACACGATTCCGGTTGCTGATGTGCGTCGTTTCGAGAACGAACTTCTTGAACACATGCGTTCGCG
>SYNW01000014.1 GCA_005805045.1 Actinomycetota bacterium | reverse complement strand
GCGCACGCGCTTGATGATTTCGGTTGATATTGCTTCGGGCACTTGCTGATACGAATGAAACTGCATCGTGTAAGTCGCACGCCCTTGAGTGCGAGAACGCAGGTCTGTACTGTATCCGAACATTTCCGAAAGCGGAACCTGTGAACGCACGATTTGTGCATTTCCATTGGCTTCCATGCCTTCAATTCGGCCTCGGCGGCTGGAAAGGTCGCCAATTACGTCTCCCATGTAGTCCTCTGGGGTCACTACTTCTACGGCCATAATTGGCTCAAGCAAGATCGGTCGAGCCAGCTGCGCCGCCTTGCGGAAGACCATTTGCCCGGCGATTTTGAACGCCATTTCGCTTGAGTCCACGTCGTGGTACTGACCATCGACCAAGGAAACTTTGACGTCCACCGTTGGGTAACCCGCGAGCACGCCAGCATCAAGCGCTGACTGAATACCCTGGTTCACCGGCTGAATATATTCACGCGGAATTCGACCACCGGTGATCTCGTCTTCGAACTGATAACCGCCACCTGGGCCACTTGGCTCGATCGTCACTTTGACTACGGCGAACTGACCCGAACCACCAGTTTGCTTGATGTGTCGGTATTCAATGTTCTCGATCTTTTTAGTAACGGTTTCGCGATAGGCAACCTGTGGCTTGCCGACTGTTGCGTCAACTGCGAATTCACGCTGCATTCGGTCGACAAGAATTTCAAGATGCAACTCGCCCATGCCTGAGATAACCGTTTGACCCGTTTCTTCGTCGGTGCGCACTCTAAAAGTCGGATCTTCGTCGGACAATGACTTCAACGCTTTACCAAGTTTGTCTTGGTCGTTCTTGGTCTTGGGTTCGATCGCCACGTGAATAACCGGTTCAGGGAAGATCATTCGCTCGAGCACGATCGGGTTTCCGCGATCACAAAGCGTGTCACCAGTCGTTACGTCTTTGAAACCAAGGCCAGCAACGATGTCGCCAGCCATCGCGAATTCGATGTCTTCGCGTTGGTTTGCATGCATCAACAACAATCGACCGACGCGCTCACGCTTTTCTTTGACCGAGTTATAAACCTCGTCACCCTTGGTGATGGTGCCTGAGTAAACCCTGAAGTAAGTCAAGCGACCGAATGGATCAGCCACGATCTTGAACGCAAGCGCCGCAAACGGAGCCTTCTCATCGGCTTCTCGACTCATGCTCTTGTCGCCATCGACATTTGTGCCAGATGCAGGCGGAATGTCGAGAGGGCACGGCATGTAATCGACAACTGCGTCGAGCATTTGCTGCACGCCTTTGTTTTTGAACGCCGAACCGCAAAGAATCGGTACGAAACTAAATGCCAGAGTGCCTTTGCGAATGCCCATACGAAGATCTTCTTCGCTCAGATCATCGGTGGCCAAGAACTTTTCCATCAATTGTTCGTCTTCAGAAGCAACCAGGTCGAGCAACTCGGCGCGATATTGCTTGGCTTTATCGAGATATTCCGCTGGAATATTTTCTTCGCGATACTCCGAGTCTTTTTCGTCGCCTTCCCAGACGATCGACTTCATTTTTACGATATCGATCAAACCTTTGAAATTTGCCTCGGCGCCAAATGGCAACTGCAAAACTGCTGGCACCGTTGCGAGGCGATCTTTAATCATGTCGAGTGTGCGATAGAAGTTCGCGCCGGTGCGATCCATCTTGTTGATGAAACACATTCGCGGAACCTTGTATTTGTTGGCTTGGCGCCAAACAGTTTCTGTCTGTGGCTCAACGCCAGCAACCGAGTCGAAAACGGCAACCGCACCGTCAAGCACGCGCAACGAGCGCTCTACTTCGATTGTGAAGTCAACGTGACCAGGCGTGTCGATGATGTTGATCCGGTGTTCGCGCCAGACCGCGGTTGTCGCAGCCGAAGTAATCGTGATACCGCGCTCTTGCTCTTGAATCATGAAGTCCATGACGGCGGCACCTTCGTGCACTTCGCCAATTTTGTATGTCTTGCCGGTGTAATAGAGGACTCGCTCAGTCGTAGTTGTTTTGCCGGCGTCAATGTGCGCCATGATGCCGATGTTGCGGTATTTTTCTAGGGGAAACTCGCGTGATGGCATGGGGGTGTACCTATTAACTTATTCTGCTGATTACCAGCGGTAGTGAGCGAACGCTTTGTTCGACTCGGCCATCTTTTGCATGTCTTCGCGTTTTTTCATCGATGCACCAAGACCATTGGACGCATCCATCAATTCGCTGGCCAGACACTCGGCCATTGTTTTTTCACGGCGGCTGCGCGCGTTCTCAACGATCCAACGGATCGCCAAGGTTGTTGCGCGACGTGGTCGAACTTCAACCGGCACTTGGTAGGTTGCGCCACCAACGCGGCGACTGCGGACTTCAAGTGGTGGCTTGACGTTGTCGACTGCTCGCTTCACTGCGGTAAGTGGCTCGCCACCCATTTTTGTTTCCATAACTTTCATCGCGTCATAAACGATCGACTCGGCGATGCTCTTCTTGCCGTGCAACATTACTTTGTTGACGATTTGAGTTACGAGTGCTGAGCGATAAACAGGATCAGCCGCGAATTCACGACGTGCTACTGGACCTTTGCGTGGCATAAATTAATCCTCTACTTTTTCTTTGCGCCGTAGCTGCTGCGGGATTGCTTGCGGTCTTTTACACCTGCAGCGTCAAGAGCGCCACGAATGACTTTGTAGCGAACACCAGGCAAGTCGCGCACGCGACCACCGCGCACGAGCACGATTGAGTGCTCTTGCAAGTTGTGACCTTCACCCGGAATGTATGCGGTGATTTCAACGCCGCTGGTCAGACGCACACGGGCAACCTTGCGCAAAGCAGAGTTCGGTTTTTTTGGTGTAGTTGTGAAAACACGGGTGCACACCCCGCGACGTTGCGGAGAACCCTTGAGCGCAGGCGTCTTAGTCTTCGAAGACTTCGAGCTTCGACCCTGACGGATCAACTGTTGAATTGTGGGCACGCAAACGACCTTTTCTTAAATTGTTTTCATGAACTGACCTACTAAAAACCACCCCAAACGGGACAATGAATACTACGGTTCAACGCCTCGTCTCGGCAACCTGCCCCAACCAGACGATTATCTAGTTATTGAGCGATGTCGGTATCTGAGTTGCCGTCAGCGATGCCATCTGAATCAGTTGCGGAATCCGCCTCTGAAACAAACTCGACTACAGCAGCCGATGTATCACCAGATACGTCGACAACTGCTTGCGCGTCTGAAACAATATCTCCGGCAACATCTTCGTTGGCTGGCTCGTCGTCGGCGACATAGTTGCCTTGCAGGCCTGCCAAATATGCGGCAGGGTCGGCTTCGTCATCGCTCGAGTAATAAGGCATCGGCACATAATCTGGTGCGCTGACATCAAACAAGTTGTAACGATCCATGCCGGTACCGGCAGGGATCAACTTACCGATGATGATGTTTTCTTTCAGACCGACCAAGTGATCTGATTTGCCGTCAATCGCCGCTTCAGTAAGCACGCGAGTTGTTTCTTGGAAGGACGCCGCCGACAACCATGATTCAGTTGCCAAAGACGCTTTGGTGATACCCATCAACTCTGGGCGACCTTCAGCAGGCTTCTTGCCTGATTCGACGATTGCGCGGTTGACATCGCGGAACTCTTTCGAGTCTGCACGATGACCAGGCAAGAAATGTGTGTCACCAGGTTCTTGCACGCTCACACGTCGCGTCATTTGACGAACGATCAACTCGATGTGCTTGTCATGAATCGCAACACCTTGATCGCGATAAACCCTTTGCACTTCTTCAACGAGATATTGCTGAGTCTCTCGAATGCCCTTGATCTGCATTAGTTCTTTTGGATCCAATGGGCCGTCAGTGATTCGATCTCCCGCCTCAAGATTTTGTCCATCCTTTACGAGTGGACGACTACCTGTTGGCAAGACGATCTCGATTTCTTGGCCTTGATCATCAATGAACTTGATCGGAATACCCTTGCCTTCGTCCTCGAGAATTCGCACAACACCGGTTACGGGCACCAGTCGTGCCGAACCCTTCGGATTGCGTGCTTCGAAAAGTTCTACAACACGTGGCAAACCACCAGCGATGTCTTTTCCGGCGACACCACCAGTGTGGAAGGTACGCATGGTCAACTGAGTGCCGGGCTCACCGATTGATTGAGCAGCGATAACGCCTACTGCTTCGCCCAACTCGATGTCTTTACCAGTTGCCAATGAACGTCCGTAGCACTTGGCACAAACTCCAACCTCGGCATCACATGTCAACACCGAACGCACACGCACGCGTGTGACTTTCGAGTCGTTGCGCAGTGTCGCCATCTCTTCGTCGCCGACGATCGTGTTGCGCGACATTATCGAGCCATCTGACAATTCAGTGTCGTTGAGTAAAGCACGACCAAACAACTTTGTTTCGAGATAGGCGCGCGTATTGGCCGTGTCGGCCCCAATGTTTTCGACCCAAACACCAAGTGTCGTGCCACAGTCATCTTCGCGGACGATCAGTTCTTGAGCCACGTCATGCAAACGACGGGTCAAATAACCCGAGTCAGCAGTACGCAACGCAGTGTCAACAAGACCCTTGCGCGCTCCAGGAGTTGCAATGAAGTATTCGAGAGTTTGCAGACCTTCACGGAAGTTGCTCTTGATCGGACGCGGGATCATGTCACCACGAGGGTTGGCCACAAGACCACGCATTCCCGCAATCTGACGCATCTGGGTCATGTGTCCACGAGCACCAGAGTTGATCATCATGTCAACCGGGTTGAAGCGCAATTCTTTGAACTCTTTTTCCATGGCTTGCTGAACATCCGCAGTTGCAGCAGTCCAAATTCGCACTTCTTGACTGCGGCGCTCGCCGTCGGTGATGATTCCGCGACGGAATTGTGTCTCGACTTTTTCGGCCTGCTTCTCGTAGCCGTCCAGAATGCCACGCTTGGCAACCGGAGTCTTAACGTCATCTACCGAAACAGTCAGACCTGATTGCGACGCGTAGCGATAGCAAAGGTTCTTGATCGCATCGAGTGACGAAGCAATGACCGCCTTTGGATAGTTGTCGCTCAGTCGTTCTACTATGACGCCGAATTCTCTTTTCTTGACTGGCGCAGTGATGTGCCCGAATCGCTTTGAGAAATCTGCTGGCAAAACTTCTTCGAACAACATGCGGCCCGCAGTCGTTTCGAAATATGTCGACTTGCCCTGATCGTCGACTTCGAGAACCTTGATCTTGGCTTGCAGTTTCAGACCACCTTCGTCAAGCGCGCGAGTGATCTCCCACATCGATTTGAACACGCGACCTTCGCCAGTCAAACCAGCATCGTCACGGGTCAGATAGAAGCCGCCGATGACAAGGTCCTGCTGCGGGGTCACGATTGGTCGACCAGATGCTGGTGACAAAATGTTGTTCGCCGAGAGCATCAACACACGTGCCTCTGCTTGCGCTTCAACTGACAGCGGCAAGTGAACTGCCATTTGGTCACCGTCGAAGTCGGCATTGAACGCCGTGCAAACAAGTGGGTGCAAGTGAATTGCCTTGCCCTCCACCAACACCGGCTCAAAGGCTTGAATGCCCAAGCGGTGCAAAGTCGGCGCGCGATTCAAAAGAACTGGGTGTTCTTTAAT
>SYNW01000120.1 GCA_005805045.1 Actinomycetota bacterium | reverse complement strand
TCGCACACGAACGAGGCGCTCGACCGGATAACCAGCCGCTTCGCACATCCTGCGAATTTGACGATTGCGACCCTCATGGATCACGATGCGCAACACACCGGACTGCAGTTGTCCGACTTCGGCAGGCGATGTAACACCGTCGTCCAACTCGATGCCATCGCGCAGTCGCTTCAATGCAGATTCACTGACACCATTTTGACCACAATCGACATGGGCCAAATATTCTTTTTCGATGCCAAAACTTGGATGCGTCAGTCGATGACCCAATTCGCCATCGTTGGTCAAAATCAAAAGACCCTCTGTGTCTGAATCAAGGCGACCCACGGGAAATACACGCGGCTCAAGCGGTACGAGTTCAATCACCGTTTGCCGGCCGTGCGTGTCTTTGGCCGTGGTGATCACGTCTACGGGCTTGTTCAGCAAATAATAAACCAAACCCGGTGCAACTCCAATGGCAACACCGTCGACTTCAACCCGATCCGTTTGTGATTTTACACGCCGTCCCAGAATTGCGACTTCGCCGTTGACCCTAACCCGACCCTGATCAATCAAGATCTCGCACTCACGCCGCGAGCCCCATCCGACGCGCGCTAAAACTTTTTGCAATCGCTCGCCTTCGTCATTTTCTAGTTCACCTGACGTACCAAACGCCGAGCCATCAGACATTTAGTATCGGTGAATTTTCTGTTACTCGGACGAAGTCGGATCGTCGGGCACAACTCGCAGACCCCGCTCGAGCGTCTCGACGACGCTGGCATCCGGAATGAAGTCGGCGATGCTCGGCAAATCTTCAAGCGAAGCAATGCCAAGTCGTTCTAAAAACAACGGCGTCGTACCGAACAGCACTGCTTGACCTGGGCCGTCATCGCGTTGCACTTCGGTGATATACCCACGCGCCTGCAGCGTGCGCATCACCGATTCGGGATCGACACCACGAATCGCCGCGATCTGCGACCGTGACAACGGCTGTTTGTAGGCAATGATCGCCAACGTCTCGAGTGCCGCAGATGACACGCGTGCTTGTTGACCGTCCAAGACAAAGCGCTCGACATACGGCGCCAAATCAGGGTGAGACTGAAATCGAAAACCACCGGCAACTTTGACGAGTTGAAATCCGTGACCTGCCGCGTCGTAAGTCGTCGCCAATCGTTCACAAAGCGCCTCAACGGTGGCCTGCGAAATCTCGAGCAATTGAGCCAACAGCGCGGGCGCCACGGGCTCCATGGCGACCATCAAAATTGCCTCGAGTGCACGCACAGTCTCAGGATCTAAATTTGTTTCTTCTTTGCTCATTGGTTATCCCTCATAGTTATCAATTGCAATTGATTCATCTTCGACACCCAACCACACGACTTCAATATCACCAAAGCGTCGCAACTGCTCGAGTTCGACTCGACCCTGCTTGTAAAGCTCAAGGATCGCCAAAAATCTCACGACAACTTCGATTTTGTCTGTTATACCGACGACGACGTCACGAAATGTCGTTCGGCCTGCCTGCCGTATCTGCTCGGCTACCGTGACGATCGCCTCGGCCACGCTCGCACGAATCGGCGCGACGTGCTCGAGGCCAATCACCTTCGGCGATTTCGGAGCGGATGCCCGCATGAACGCACGCTGAACTCGCAACGGGCTGACACCTTCGAGCAAGTCGGGCATCAACGCCGCGAAACGCTCTTCGGGGCCGGCCATGCGCGGAAAGCTCAGATCGGCGCGGCTCACCAAATCGCTGAACACCGTTGCCACGTCTTTAAAGGTCTTGCAATCCAGCAATCTCGCCAACAGCAAATCGCGTTCTTCCCACAACGCCAACTCGTCGTCAAGATCACCGTCATCTTTGCCCGGCAACAAACGGCGCGTTTTTAGTTCGATCAGCGTCGCCGCAATCAGCAAAAATTCAGTCGCCAGATCCAGATCAATCGTCCGCATCTTGGCGACTTCTTCGAGATAAGCCGTCACGATATTCGACAACGAAACTTCGTGAATATCCACTTCTTCTTTCAGAATCAGATGCAACAGCAGTTCAAATGGCCCGTCAAAAGTCGGCGTTGAAACTGCGTATTTCATCCCTTGCGAGATTACCTCCCCCCACCATTCAATGTCGGCAACTAAGGTTGAAATGTGACTCGCGTTCTGTCCTGTATTCAGCCCACCGGCGACGTGCACCTCGGCAACTACCTCGGGGCCCTGCGAAATTGGGTTTCAGGTCAGGACAAGGCCGACGTTTTTCATGGCATAGTCGACCTACATGCACTAACCGTGACCGAAAAGTCGAGCGTCATCGGCACCAACACACTGCAACTTGCGGCGATGCTTTTCGCCGTCGGCCTGAACCCTGATGTCGCCACGGTGTTCGTGCAGAGCCATATCGCCGAACATAGCCAACTCGGATGGATCATGGAATGTACGGTTTCGTTCGGCGAATTGAGTCGAATGACTCAGTTCAAGGACAAATCAGCCAAACGCGAAGCAGAGTTTGTTTCGGCGGGTTTGTTCACCTACCCAGCGCTACAGGCCGCGGACATTTTGCTCTACGACGCCAACGAGGTGCCCGTTGGCGACGACCAGCGCCAGCACATCGAGATCAC
>SYNW01000119.1 GCA_005805045.1 Actinomycetota bacterium | reverse complement strand
TTGCATGCTGGCGAGCACTTCGCGGTATCGGGCATTCGTGGCGACAAGATCTTCGTGTTTGCCGACGGCGGCAACTGTCAATTCATCGATGAACACAACTCGTGATGCCAAAGCGATCGTGCCGGGTCGATGGGCAATCACGATTGTTGTGCGACCTGACATCACCGTGCGCATTGCATCGCGAATTTCGCCCTCTTTGCTTGGGTCGACGGCACTAGTCGCGTCGTCGAGCACCAACACCCGCGGGTCAGAAATGATCGCCCGCGCGATTGCGATGCGCTGGCGTTGTCCACCTGAAAGAGAAAATCCACGCTCGCCGATCACCGTGTCGTAACCGTTCGGCAACTGCGAAATAAATTCGTGCGCTCCGGCAAGTTTCGCTGCCCGTTCAAGACTGTCTTGACTGGCACCAGGTCGGGCGAACGAAATGTTGTTTTTGACCGTGTCGTTGAACAAAACAGTGTCTTCAAAAACAACACCTACTTGTTGGCGCAATTCACGAAGTTTTAGTTTGCGCACGTCGACACCGTCCAAGAAAACATGACCATTATTTGTGTCGTAGAAGCGCAGCAACAACCTCGCCACTGTCGACTTGCCCGAGGCGGTCGCACCGACAATCGCAATCGACTCGCCTGCGGCAATATCGAGATTGAAATTTTTCAGCACTGGTCGCTCGGCGTCATAACCAAACTGCACGTGATCAAATTTGACTGCGCCAAGTTGCCTGCCATTTTGTGTGGGCAAGTCGCGCGAGACCAATGGGTCAATAATCTCTGATTTTGTCGACAACACTTCGTGAATTCGCACGAGAGCCGACGCGGCGCGTTGGCCCAAGGCGATGATCATGCCGACGTTGCGCAGGGGCCAAACCAACAACGTCAGATAAACATTGAAGGCCACGAGATCGCCGATTGAGATTTGACCCGACAACACGCGATGACCGCCCACGCCGAGCACACCGACCGCACCGAGTGCGGGCAAAATATCGATTGCCGGCATGAAATTGCTGCGAACTTTCGCGGCTTTCATCGACTCGGCAAAAATGTCATCGGCCTCTTTTTCAAGTTTGTCGAACTGCACTTGCTCGGCGCCGAAACCTTTGACGACCCGCACACCCGAAACCGATTCTTCGACGACATTGGCGAGTTGGGCCTGTTCGGCTTGAACAGCAAGCGTGATTTTGTGGATACGACTGCTGAATCTGCGCGCCGAAAGATTGACGAATGGCAGCGGCGCCATCGCCACTATTGCTAGAACTGGGTCGGTAATAAACAAAATTGCTGCGACGGCGAATATTTGAATAACGTTCGACATCGTGATCGGAATCATCACGATGAACCCTTGAATTTGCATCAAGTCGCTCGATGCGCGACTCATCAACTGGCCGGTTTGCGCCTTGTCGTGGTAACCAATGTTCAAATCAAGAACATGACCAAAAAGCCTTTCACGCAGCAACGTTTCTGCCCAGCGACTTTCACGGAACGCGACGTATCGTCGAAACCCCGACAGAATGCCCGTGAGCACGCCGAGCCCCGCGATGATCAAAGCCCACTTCAATAATGGACCGTTTTTTTCGATGCCATCGTTAATTGCAAGTTTTGTGACTTGCGGGATCGCTACTTTGAACGCCGCCCACGACATGCCGATGAGACCACCGATAATTAAATTGCGACGCTGATCACGCAACAATCCACGAAGAAGTTTCCAACCCTCGCTGCGCTGAGCCTGCTCAAACTCAAGACGCGCAGAGACTTCCGATTCGCTTTCGCTTACTGACATTGACTAATTCGCACTCGGAGAGAGGGTCTCGGCACATTGCCAGAAATTAATTTCTGGGTCGAATGCAACGATCGCCAATGATGATGTCGTCACGCCGTTGTCAAAATATTTTTTTATCGTCGCACGACATTTTTCGGCGCTGCCGTGCACGAACAATTGATCAACGACCTCGTTGGGTATGGCTGCGAGCGCACCTTTGCGATCGCCGGCCTTCCACAGGTCCCACATTGGTTGCAACATTTCGCCGCGCCCCAGCCACTTGTGAAATTCGGCGTAAACCGGCACCGTGAGATAGGCGGCGATCAGCCGCTTTGCCGATTCGCGAACCAAGTCGGCGTTTTCACTCGGGCAAACGAAGATTCGGGCGACGATTTCACGCTCGCCCGGGCTTTCTGACTTTGCCGCCGCCTCGTTGACGACGGTTGCAACTTTGACGACATCATCCGCCGACAACCAATTGATGATCGCCCCGTCGGCCTCGCGACCTGCGAGTTTCAACATGCCTTCGCGCAACGCCGCCACCAAAATCTGCGGCTTGACTTCGGGGCGAATGCCGAGGCGAAAACCATCAATATTAAATGTGTCGTATTGTTTGGTGATTTTTTCACCACTCATCGCGTCTTGTAAAAAACGTACGACGTCGCGAACTTTCTTATATGGCTCAACAAATGGGATTGCATTCCATTTTTCGATGATTACATTGCTCGATGAACCAATGCCGATCGCGAATCTGCCGGGCGCTGCGTCAGCCAAAGTCGCCACACTTTGGGCCATCAATGCTGGTGAGCGCGTGTACGCGGGCACGATTGCGGTGCCGAGTCGTAGTCGTGGCTCCCACGCGGCGGCCATTGCCAGCGGCGTGAAAGCATCGGCGCCATCTGCTTCTGCCGACCAAATATCGGTGTAACCGAGATCCGCAAGTTTTTTATAATTTTCGCGTTGAGCATGCAAGTGGCCGGGCAACGGCACGGTCATTCCGGGTCGTTGTTGCATACGTTAAGTCTTCCACTTTCGTGCTTTGCAACTTTGACTGGCTGTCGCCATCAAGGTGCCGTCTTGCGCAAACATGTTCACACGGCCATGCCCAAAACCTCGATCAATCGCGTCTATATAAATGTCAAGCAACACCCATTTCGTGGGCACAAGTTTTACGATGCGGATTGTGTTGTCGAGGCTGTTGCCACCCGCGGCCAAGCCAAGCGCCTGACCGATCGCCATCGGCACGAAGTCGCCAAGAATTCCGAGCGCAGTTGCATCGACATCTTCGATCAGTGCAGGAATATGCGCCCACATCACGACATTGCCGTCGCTCAACGAACCATCAAGTTGCGTCAGAGAACGACCTTTAATGATGCGTTGCTGCAATGAGTCATGAATAGTGCCGGGCGCATCGTGCCGATGTTCGCGGGATGGCGTTTGCTCGGGCCCGGTCACCGTCGGCATTTTCACGAACTGACCCGCTGCTTCAAACTTGCGATCGCCAAGTGCGCCATTAACCGTGAGAATTTCACGGTCGCCGAC
>SYNW01000118.1 GCA_005805045.1 Actinomycetota bacterium | reverse complement strand
TGGGCTGACCCCGTATTGACCACATCTGGTTTTGACGCGTGTGGCGACTATGTCGAAACATATTGGCTCGGCGTCATCGGCCCCAGCGCCACATGGGTGCTGCGATATCTGTCGCGCGAACTCGAGATTTTTCCAAACGGATACTGCCTCGACTTGTCCGACACGGCGGCGGCACTCGGGCTCGCTTTTCGCCATGGTTCGGGTTCGCTCGAACGAGCAATTCAGCGATGCGAAACATTTGGCCTGGTGGCTCAACTTCCACAGTCGCTTGCCGTCCGCAGGCGACTGCCTGCACTGACTAAACGTCAACTACTTCGCTTGCCAACTACCTTGCAACACAGCCACAACCAGTTGTTTGCTAAAAACTGACTACTTCTCAGCGACCGTGCGACGAATTTCGACGATTCGCTCTTGATCATTGTTTGCGTCGTCGCCTTTTTCTGCCAGCGCAGCATTGCGATCTTTCGCCGCTTCTCGCTCGGCAATCGTGGTGTCGACCCGTTTCAACGCAGCATCCGTGCCGTGCTCGTGAATAAAAGTCGCCCACTCAACTAAGGCCTCAACCATTTCACTTTCTGGCACGACGGCGACATTGCGCCCTTTGACAAACAAGTGCCCGCGTTTGTTGCCTGCGGCGATGCCCAAGTCGGCTTCACGGGCCTCACCAGGACCATTGACCACACAACCCATAACTGCAATTTGAAGCGGCAACTTTTTGTCAGCGAAAGCCTGTTGCGCACGTTGGGCAATGTCGATCACGTCAACTTCTGCTCGACCACAACTCGGACACGCGATCAAGTCGACATTTTTTCGCTCGCGCAACCCAAGAGATTCAAGCAACAGCCGACCAGCTCGGGCTTCTTCAATCGGGTCGGCCGTAAGGCTGTAGCGAATCGTGTCACCAATGCCTTCAAGCAACAATGTGGCGATACCCGCCGTGGCTTTTACTAAACCCCCGGGCAGTGGCCCCGCCTCAGTGACACCAAGATGCAACGGAAAATCAGTGATCTCACTCAGCATGCGATAAGCCTCGACCATCAACACGACATTCGAAGCCTTGACCGAAATCTTCACCAAATCAAAGTCAACTTCTTCAAAATATCTCAACTCTTGCTGCGCCGATTCGACCATCGCCAACGCTGTTAGACCACCGTGCTTTTCGTAAAGATCTGAATCTAATGATCCGCCGTTTACGCCGATTCGAATTGACACGCCCCGATCGCGAGCCTCTGAGGCGACCGCCTTGATGTGTTCTGGTTTACGGATATTGCCGGGGTTGAGACGCAAACCATGCACACCCGCTTCAAGTGCAGCAAGCGCCATGCGGTATTGATGATGAATATCGGCGATGATTGGCACTGGCGAGCGCGGCACGATTTTGGCCAAGCCCTCGGCGGCAGCCGCATCGTTGCAAGTGCAGCGCACGATGTCGCAACCCGCCGCCGCCAGCGCATAAATCTGTTGCAGCGTGCCTTCGACATCGGCCGTCTTTGTGATCGTCATCGACTGCACGCTGATCGGCGCGCCACCGCCTACCAAAACTTTGCCGACCTGAATTTGACGGGTTTTTTTGCGCTGGTAATTTTTTGAATCACTTTTCATCATGTGCGCACCCAAATCTCAGAATTTTTTTAGCCGAGCGGGCTCGTGATATCTAAATAAAGGCCCGCAAACATCAACGTTACGAGCAAAATCACCACGGTCGTGGCCACCGGAATCATCTTGCCGACATCTGCACGGTAAACGCGCCCACGACGCGAACGAATGCGCTCGTATGTGGCAATTGCCGCATGACCACCATCAAATGGCAAAAGCGGCATCATGTTGAATACCCCTACAAAAATGTTGACGCTAGCGAGCAACATCAGAACACCCTTGAGGCCCTCGCTGCGACCGATCTCTCCGCCAACTTGGCTTGCCCCCACAACCGTCGTTGGCCGAGTCATCATGTCTGGTTCGTCGGCGACGACATTTGAGAAAATGTTTTTCGGATTGAGCACCACGACTAGACCCGATACGGAATCTCTCGCGGTTCGAGCAACATCAAACAGCCCAAGTCGCACCGAATCAAATGGATTTTGGCGCACATAACGATATGAGTCTGATGCAACACCCAAGAATGCGACCTTCGGGTTGACTGGGTTTGCACCGAGTGCAACCTGCTCGACGCCCACCTGACCTTCGCGCAGATATTTAATGGTGACGATTGCTCCTGGCTGATTCTCAACGATTGCGAAAATTAATTCGCTTCGTGAAGTTATCTGCTTGTCATCGATCGCCACAATTTGATCGCCTTCACGCAAACCAATTTTTGCTGCAGCCGAGTCAATTGCTGGCGCACCATAAATCAATAGTTTGCCCGTATCGCTGAATCGACCAGCGGTCGAGTAGATGCCAATGAATAACACGATTGCAATTATCAAATGCATCAAGCTGCCGGCAGTGATCACGAGCATTCGCTTCGGATACGACTGCTGGCGATACGTGCGGGGCTCGTCTTGCGGATCGGACTCATCCAAATTGTTCATGCCCACGATACGCACGAAGGCACCAACCGGCAGAGCGCGCAAACCAAATTCGACCTCGCCGCGCTGAAAACTGAACACCCGTGGTCCCATGCCCATGTAGAACTGCGTCACCTTCATGCCGCTGCGTCGAGCGGTCAGAAAGTGGCCGAGCTCATGCAAAAAAACCGAGACGATTAAGCCTGCTACGAAAACCAGCGACCACGGATTCTTTACACCCAGCCAAACCAGCAGCCCAACGACTACGGCGCCAGCAATTATGCTCGCCGCAGAATTATTTTTTTGTAGATCGGCTGCACCACCCGCAGCCATCTCGTCACGAAATTTAGTGTAAAACGAACTCAATTACTTTGTCTCCTTCATCGCCCATTCACGCGCCATTCGGTCGGCTACTAAAATATCGTCGACCGTTTTTGGTATTTGACCATCATGGTGTTGCATAGTTGCTTCAATGATGCTCGGAATCTCCGACCATTTGAGGCCTCCAGCCAAAAAAGTTTCGACTGCAACTTCGTTGGCGGCACTCAACCACGCAGGCGCCGTACCACCAATTCGACCTGCTTGGTAAGCAAGGTCGAGACAGCGAAATGTGTCACGGTCTGGTTTCTCAAAATCGAGTCGAGAAAGTTCGGCCCAATCTATGACGCCGAAACTACTGGTTGACCGATTCGGGTAGTCGAGAGCGTAAGCAATCGGCAACTTCATATCAGGCATTGAAAGTTGCGCGATCGTCGTCCCATCGCGAAACTCGACCATTGAATGCACAATCGACTGCGGATGCACCACAACGCTGATGGCATCGTAACTAACGCCAAAAAGTTCGTGAGCCTCGATTACCTCGAGACCTTTGTTCATCAAAGTAGAAGAATCGATTGTGATCTTTGGCCCCATCGACCAAGTTGGGTGCTTCAACGCGTCAGCCACCGAAACATCTTTCAACGAGTCACGCGACCGACCTCTAAACGGCCCGCCACTAGCGGTCAGCAAGAGTCTCGACAGATCACGTGGGAAGTTCTGCGAACTGCGCAAGCACTGGTGTATCGCACAGTGTTCACTATCAACGGGGATAATTTCTGCGCCGGCAGTTTTTCGCAGTGGTGCCACTACCGGCCCCGCGGCGATCAAACTCTCTTTGTTGGCAAGCGCCAGTCGTTTACCACTTTTTAGAGTCGACATGGTCACGCTCAGTCCGGCAAAGCCAACAACACCGTTGACGACCACGTCGGCGAGCGCTGCTAGTTGCGTCGCGTCATCTACGACCTCAATTTTTGGGTCGGTGAGCTTTAGTCGTTCGGCAACTTTTTTTCTTGCCGCCGGGTCGGCAATCGCCACAACCGCAGGCTTGAAACTCTGCGCCTGAGAAACAATGTCCACGACCGACGAATTGGCGCTGAGCCCAACAACTTGATACTTGTCGACCTCCCTGGTCGATCGAATTACTTCAAGAGTTTGTTTACCAATTGACCCTGTTGATCCTGCAATCGCAACACGCACTGCGGCTCAACTAGCCCAGGGAGTGAGCACCAGCATGGTGTAGTAAACGAATGGTAACGCAAACAACATGCTGTCAAAACGATCCAATACTCCACCGTGCCCACGAAGAATGGTGCCGAAGTCTTTGATATCCATATTGCGTTTGAACATCGACTCGGTTAAGTCACCAATCGGGCCAACAATCGAAATTACAAGGGCGATGATCAGCCACTCGCTGAGTTTTGTCAAAGTGCCGCTTTGCAGACCGACCATAATGACTGCGATGAACGTACCGATTGTTCCACCCACAAAACCTTCCATGGTTTTCGACGGGCTGATCCATGCGCGCAGTGGAGTGCGACCGGTTGCGGCACCAACAAAATACGCCGCCGTATCATTGGCGATGATGCCGACAACCAAAATGAATAGCATGTCGGTACCGACATTTTCATAACCGGGTCCCGAATTTGAGAATCGCAAAATAAGTGCGCCAAACGAACCGAAAAGTCCGATCCACACGAGACCCAACAGGGTCAACCCGAGGTTTGGCACCGGCCCACTTTCGACCGAACTGGTGCCGATAAAACTTACTGCTGCAGCGACAAACGCAAACACGAACACGAGCGGCAACGCACCGTCTCCGATCCAATATGCCACCAACGGTGCGGCGATGCATCCCGCAACACCAACAATTAACGCAGGCTGATAGCCAGTGGCAGTGGTCTGAGTGAAAAATTCAACCGCGGCAACTCCGAGAACTATCACCAATAAAACAATTACTGCAACCGGGCCGATCAGAATTGTCGCAATAAAAACTGCCAACAGCAAAGCACCGACTGCTGTTGCCGTCGGTAAATCTCGCGACCCAGAACCCGCACGCGCGTTTAAACCACCCCGTGGTTTAGGTCGGGGTCCCGTGCCAGAATCACTGCGATCACTTGGCCGTGCGCGACGAACTTGTGTTGGGCGCCCGGTCTGCGAGCTTGCTGTTGTATCTCGCGTCGCTTCACCAGTCACGTCGCGTCGGGACAGACCACCTGATGTGTTCGGTCGATTTCTTTCGTCAGTTGGGTCTGACCCAATTGAGACTCGACCCTCACGCGCAGGTCGCGCGACAGGTGGCGGCGGGGATGGATCAACTCGGCGAGTCGAGCCTGTCACATTAACGCGAGGCCGAGCAGTCCCGGCACTTGGCGTTGGCGAAATCGTGTCTTCAGTTGCGGCTATGAACTTTGGCAACTCGCCCGTTGCTGGCTCTGTCCAGTGTGGCAACTGATCTGTTTGGCTCTCCGGAAAAGAAATCGCCGGCGCACTGTCGTCGTCGTCGGCGAATTTAACCACGCCAAATTCATCGCCAAAGTCCACGGTCGAATCACTGCCGCTGCGCTCTGCAGAGTTCGTCGTGTCGTCAAGATTTTCGTTGTTGGTGTCATCGCTCATTTTAAATATCCCCTCTAAGCACTCACTGATTAAAGTTTATACCTCTAGCAATTCGTGCTCTTTGCGCGCGAACGCCTTGTCAACAGCCTCAATCGTGCCGTGGGTCAGTTGTTCAAGTTCTTTTTCTGCACGATCCAGATCGTCCTGCGAGATATCCCCGTCTTTTTGAGCTGTCTCGAGGATCTTGCGCGCATCTCGACGAACACTGCGCACGACCACGCGACCTTCTTCAGCCATATTTTTGACGAGTTTGACGAACTCTTTGCGTCGCTCCTCGGTCAGTGCCGGAAAATTGAGACGGATCACGACGCCGTCGTTGCTCGGCGACAAACCGAGATCGCTCGACTGCAGAGCACGCTCGATTGCGACAATCGAACCGCGATCATGCGGTTTAACCACAAGCATGCGCGCTTCAGGCACCTGAAACGACGCCAGTTGTTGCAGTGGCACGAATGCCCCGTAGTACTCGACCTGTAACTTCTCAACTAGCGACGCGTTTGCGCGCCCTGTTCGTACGCCAAGAAATTGTGCCTGGACGTGATCGATCGCCTTGCCCATTTTCTCCATTGCTTCAAGCAGCGTTTCTTCTATCACTCGACGAGGGTTCCGATCTTTTGTCCTTCAAGTATTTTTCGCACATTACCTTTTTCAAGCAAATTGAACACGACAATCGGCAATTTGTTGTCCATGCAAAATGTGATCGCCGTTGAGTCCATTACCTTCAGACCTTTGCTGATTACGTCCAAGTAACTGATCTTGTCGAACCGTGTTGCGGTTTTGTCCTTTTTCGGGTCGGCCGTGTAAACGCCGTCGACCCCAGAGTGGGTGCCCTTCAAAATCGCCTGTGCAGAAATCTCCGCTGCACGCAATGCGGCTGCGGTGTCGGTAGTGAAAAATGGATTACCCGTACCGCCAGCAAGAATCACGATTCGGCCTTTTTCAAGATGCCGCTCTGCACGACGACGAATATATGGTTCGGCAACTTTTGGCATTTCCACTGCGGTCATCACTCGCGAATACTGTCCAACCCGCTCGAAAGCGTCCTGCAATGCGAGCGCGTTCATCACCGTTGCGATCATTCCCATGTAGTCGGCCTGTGCCTGATCCATGCCTTGTCCGGCGCCCTTAAGGCCGCGCCAGAAGTTGCCACCACCCACCACGACGGCGATGTCAACATTCAAATCTCGACGGGCTTGATACAACTCGGTGGCAATTTGATGCAACACATCTGAGTCAAGACCGAAGCCGGTCGGTTCAGCAAGAGCCTCACCGGATAATTTTAAAACCACCCGCTTCCAACGAGGATTTGCGGACGTCGCACCAGCCATGGCTCTAGCCTATTTCAACCTGCGCAAAGCGAATAATTTTGGCTGCGCCGATAACCGAGGCCACGGTCTGTTTATCATCTTTGGCATATGGCTGCTCAAGCAGACAAACATCTTTGAAAAAACCACTGACCCGACCATCCACAATTTTGGCGATCGCTTGTTCTGGCTTGCCCTCGTTGCGAGTGACAACTTCAAGCGTTGCCCGCTCGGCTGCAACGACCGACTCTGGAACATCGGCTTTGACCAAATACTTTGGTCGCGCAAAAGCAATATGCACGGCCACATCGTGAGCCAACTCTTCGGATGCGCCGTTCATTTCGACGAGCACGCCGTTGATACCGCGACTGCCCTGAAGGTGAGAGTACGAACCAATTTTGTTGCCCGCCGCGCCTTCAATTCGCAGTACGTCACCAACTTCGATTTTTTCTTTGAGCAGAATCTTGAGGTCTTCTAGTTGCGTTGCGCGTTGAGCAACCGCACCCTCGCCTTTTTCGAGAACCAATGCAACAAGCGCGTCAGCTTCGGCTTTGAATCCATCACTGCTAGCGACAAAATCGGTCTCACACTTCAGCTTGACCATCGCTCCGACGCCGCCCTTGACTAAAAGAGCAACGACACCCTGAGCGTTGTCACGATCATCGCGCTTGGCGCTAGCCGAAAGACCTTTTTCGCGCAGCCACAACTTTGCAGCCTCAAGGTCGCCGTTTGCCTGTTCAAGTGCTTTCTTGCAATCCATCATTCCGGCGCCGGTTGCCTGACGCAGAACTTGTACTTCTTTTGCTGAAAATGCCATCTTTATCGGTTCTACCTATTCAGCTTCTGGGCTCGTTGCAACTTTTGCGTCACGCTTTGCCATTTCGGCAACTGCTTGTGCTTTGGCGGCTTGTTGCTGAGTTTCGAAAATTGCTTGCTCGGCAGGTGTACGTGTGTTGACCGGCGCAGCAGGTATCGTCGTGCCAGCAGCAGCCGGAGCAACTCGCGGAGTCATCTTCTCGGCTATGTACCGACCTTCAATCACGGCTTCAGCGATCACGCGTGCCATCAATTCGTTCGCACGAATTGCGTCATCGTTGCCCGGGATCGGATAATCGATGATGTCCGGGTTGACGTTCGTGTCGACGACTGCAATTACAGGAATACCGAGTTTGCGCGCTTCTGTCACCGCGATGTGTTCTTTGAGCGTGTCGAGCACGAAAATTGCGTTCGGACGACGACCCATAGAACTGATGCCTGACAAGTTGCGCTGCAACTTCTCGAGTTCACGATTAATCAACAACGCTTCTTTCTTCGGCATGAGTTCGAACTCGCCTGTCTCACGAAGACGCTCGTACTCTTGCATCTTGCTGACGCGCTTTGAAATCGTGTCGAAATTCGTCAACATGCCGCCCAGCCAACGCTCGTTGACATATGGCATGCCGCAATGTTGCGCGAAAAGCCTGACGGGGTCTTGTGCTTGCTTCTTCGTGCCGACGAACAAGATGCTGCCGCCGTTGGCCACGAGATCGCGAGCAAATCGGTACGCCTCTTCAATTCGAACGAGTGTCTGTTCAAGGTCGATGATGTATATGCCGTTGCGCTCGCTGTGAATGAAGCGCTGCATTCGCGGATCCCAACGAGCCGTGCGATGACCGAAATGAACTCCGGCCTCAAGCATCTGACGCATGCTGATAATTGCCATGACTAACTTCCTCTCTGTGGTTAGATACACGACCTTCGGCGCCGAAGCGACCACATGATGAAAGTCGTGCAATTTAATAGTGGGATATGAACTTCAATTACTTCAACTAGCCCCGAAATCCTAGCGGTCGGACACCGCGATCAACACTGTGAATCACCTGTAATTTGCCCAGTTGACGTTCCAGTCCAAAACCCGGAAGCGCCGTTCACCAAAACGGCGATCCCTTGAACATCTCTCGTAACTGTCAAATACGTCAATGGGTCGACATATCGCACGGCTGAGCCCCAAACTTCGCGAACGCCGAAATAAAGATTCGGCCCGGACGTAGCGATTTGCTGACCAGCCAAGACTCGATCTCCGCGCCGCAACATGCTTTGCGCAATTTTGCCATATGTAATTCGCCGATTGTTGTCGGTCAGCAAAACCAAATATTTTGTTCGACCCACTTCGCCGTTATAACTGATCACG
>SYNW01000117.1 GCA_005805045.1 Actinomycetota bacterium | reverse complement strand
AGCTCTTCGGCGATGTGTGGGCACAGCGGCGACAGCATCTGGGTCAACGGCACCGCGATCTCGCGTGGCGTGGCGCCGGTTGCATTGACGTGCATGGTTAAATCGTTGTTGAGTTCGATCAACTTTGAAATTGCGGTATTGAAGCGCAGATTCTCCATGTCTTGTCGCACACCGTCAATGCAATGGTGCAATGTACGACGCAGTTCAACTGGCGCCGGCTCATTGGAGACGCGCAATTGATTGGTTTCTTCGTCGACCATGTTGCGCCATGTGCGTTGCAGGAATCGTTGCATGCCGACGACATCGCGGGTGTTCCAAGGGCGACTGGCATCAAGTGGCCCAGTGCTCATTTCGTAAAGACGAAACGTATCGGCGCCAAACTCGTCGTACATTTCGTCAGGCGAGACGATGTTTTTTAAACTTTTGCCCATCTTGCCGTATTCGCGAACTACTGTTTCGCCTTCGAAGGTGTAGCTGCCATTCTGTTCGACAACCTCGTTGGCTGGCACCGTTTGTCCGCGCGAGTCGCGATAGGCGAACGCCTGAATGTATCCCTGATTGAAAAGTTTGTGAAATGGTTCTTCGCTTGAAACATGTCCGAGGTCGAATAAAACCTTGTGCCAAAAGCGCGAATAGAGCAAGTGCAACACGGCGTGCTCGACACCGCCAACATACAAGTCAACACCCCCGGTGTGGTCGGGAGATTTCGGTCCCATCCAGTAGCGCTCCACTTCGGCGTCGACGAATCGCTCACTGTTTGTTGGGTCGAGATAGCGCAACTCATACCAACATGAGCCAGCCCATTGTGGCATCACATTAACTTCGCGTCGATAAGTTTTTTTGCCGTCACCGAGATCAAGTTCAACTTTTAGCCAATCGGTGACTCGCGCGAGTGGCGGCATCGGGTCAGTTGTTTGGTCATCTGGGTCAAGCGCTTGCGGCTTGAAATCGGTGAGTTCAGGAAGTTTGATCGGCAACAACTCGTCTGGCAATGAATGTGGGATGTCATTTTCGTCATAAACAATCGGAAAAGGCTCACCCCAATAACGCTGTCTTGAAAACAACCAGTTGCGAAGTTTGTATGTAATCGCCGATTCGCCGCACTTATTATTTTCAAGCCATGAGTTAACTTGCCAGATTGCTTCACTCATTGATTGCTTGCCGTTGAGCGAAAGATTCTTGTTTGACGAGTTGATGTAAGTGCCCTCGCCGACAAATGCTGTTGGCCAAAGCGTGCAATTGGTAGTTGGTGCAATGTCGTTGCTTGCAAACCAGTCGTCTGGCGGCATTTGAATCGCGACAATTGGCAAGTTGTAGGCGCGAGCAAACTCAAAGTCACGCTGATCGCCAGCGGGCACCGCCATTATCGCTCCGGTGCCATAACCCATCAACACATAGTCAGCAATCCACACTGGTATTTGTTCGCCCGTGACCGGGTTTGTTGCCGTAGCTCCCGTGGCGACGCCGGTTTTCTTGCGATCATCATTTTGTCGTTCGTTGTCGTTGAGTTTGCGCGCCGACTCGCGGTATTTTTCGACGGCCGATCGCTGCAGTTTTGTTGTCAGCGCATCGACCATTGGATGTTCTGGCGACAACACCATGAAGGTTGCGCCAAAAAGCGTGTCGGGTCGAGTCGTGAAGACTTTGATCTCACCAGCTGAAGATTCAAACCTGACGCGCGCACCCGTGCTTCGGCCGATCCAATTGCGTTGCATCAGTTTTATCGACTCTGGCCAGTCAAGGCGATCGAGGTCGTCTAATAAGCGATCGGCGTAAGCAGTGATTCGCATTGTCCACTGGCGCATGTTGCGTTTGAACACGGGAAAATTACCGATGTCGCTTCGGCTTTCGGCGGTAACTTCTTCGTTGGCCAAAATTGTGCCAAGACCTGGGCACCAGTTCACGGGCGCGTTGGCGAGATAGACCAAGCGATACTCGTCAAGAATTTTGCGTTGCTCAACTTTTGAAAGTTGGTTCCATTCTTTTGTCGATTGAGATGCGGTTAGTTTTCGTTTTGAAGTTGCAAACTCTTTTTCAAGTTCGCTGATGTGGCGTGCCTTTTTGAGTCTCTCGTCATACCAAGAATTGAAAATTTGGAGAAATATCCATTGTGTCCAGCGGTAATAACTTTCGTCGGTTGTGCTGATGCTTCGTCGTTGATCATGGGCTAAACCAAGTCGTCGCAATTGACGACGATAGTTAGCAATATTCGACTCGGTGTTGATTCGTGGATGAATGCCAGTGACGATTGCATGTTGTTCTGCCGGCAGACCAAACGAGTCGTAGCCAATTGAGTGCAAAACATTTTTTCCTGTCATTCGTTTGTACCGACCGAAAACATCGGTGGCGATGTAGCCGAGCGGGTGACCGACATGCAGACCTGCGCCAGATGGATACGGAAACATGTCAAGAATGAAAAGTTTTTCGCGACCGGCCACGCCGGCAGGGTCGGCAAGTGGACCCGCCGTGTTTGGTGCCTCAAAAGTTCGGTCTTGTTCCCAGTGGTCCTGCCACTTTTGCTCGATCCCGGCGGCCAGAGAAGCGCTATAACGGTAGGCGGGTATTGACCCTCCGCGACCGGTTTGGGGAGTGTCTGCAGTTGAGCCCATGACCTCCGTATCCTAAACGGCGTATGGCTAATCAGCGACGACGCCCGAAACCAGCGCGTACCGACACTCGTCGGCGCGTTGCACGAACCGCACGGTTGAGTGAAACCTTGCGCGAGGTTATTGCCGACGAACTTGCGAAAATCGACGACGATCGCCTGGGTTTCGTGACGATTACTTCTGTAGATGTCGACTCTGAGATGAACCGCGGCATCGTGTTTTACGACTCGATGCAGGGCAACGACGGTGACGAGTTGATTCTCGAGGCGTTCAACGATCATCGCAAGCGACTGCAGAGTGTGATCGCCGATCAGGTGCGCGCTCGTCGCACGCCCGTGCTGCAGTTTCGACCCGATGACGCGATTCGGGCCGCGCAACGCATTGACGAAGTGCTGCGCCAAGATGAAATTCGACGTCAAGAACTTTTTGGTGACAAGAAGCCTGAGAGTTAACTCGCATGGCGAGGCGTAAGCCACCAACGAAGCATGGTCTCGTTATCATCGACAAACCGTCAGGCATGACGAGCCACGATGTGGTCAACGTTTTGCGCAAGCAACTGGGCGAGCGTCGCATCGGTCACGCCGGCACACTTGACCCTGATGCGACTGGCGTGTTGCTGGTTGGCGTCGGTTATGTCACGCGGTTGCTGACGTTTCTTTCTGGTCTAGACAAAACATATTCGGGTCAAATTGTCTTGGGTTCTGCGACTTCGACACTTGACTCATCCGGCATAGTCACCGCAACGCATGATATGTCGTCAATAACGCTGGAAGATGTGCAGCGAGTTGTCAAAGAAAACTTTGTCGGTGAAATCAAGCAAGTGCCGCCGATGGTCTCGGCACTCAAAATCGACGGCGTTCGCTTGCACACTCTGGCGCGT
>SYNW01000116.1 GCA_005805045.1 Actinomycetota bacterium | reverse complement strand
ATTATTCGTCTTCGATTTGAGCGTTCCATTTTTTCGGCGGCAGTTGAATCAAGTTGCGTGAGGCGTTCGAATAAGGCCTGCGTGTCGGTTTCTGATTCGAGTGTCGCACGAATTTCAAGAAACTCTCCCGGTAAAACCAGGTCGTCGATGACTGCCGTGAGATAGAGCCCCGTGCCCGCCACCAATAGCGCTCGTCCGCTCAGTTTGTGGATTTGTTCGAGCGCATCTGTCGCACTTTTTTTGAACTCGGCGACAGTGAATCGCTCGTGGCTGTCGACGATATCGATGCAGTGATGGGCCACGAGAGCCTGATCTTGCTCGGTGGGTTTGGCGGTGCCGATGTTCATGTCGCGATACACCTGCATCGCATCGACTGCGACGATGTGCACGGGGCTGGATGTCGTCGTCTCGGCCTGAGCGACTGCCATCGCGACCGATGATTTGCCGCTCGCGGTTGGACCGACGATTACGACTGGTTTACGGATGAGATCGTTCATGATCGAATGATTCGGCGCTGAACTTAGTTCGCACTCGACACGGCGAGTCGCAACTTGTGTTTCGGTGCTTCACCCACCTCGATCAATCTTCCTGACAAGTGAAATCGTGCAGCATCTGTCACTTCAACTTTGGCATAGGTGCCGACACGCAGACTCTCTGGCGAACTGAAGTGCAAGATCTTATTTTGCCGAGTACGACCAGTCGTCAGTTGGGGATTTTTTTTGCTCATGCCTTCGACAACAACTTCTTCGATGCGACCAATGCGCTCGCGGTGTTTTACGACGGCCGAATGGTCAAGCACTACCTTCAATCGTTCATATCGTTCGACTGCCACAGCCTCGTCGATGAATTGGTCGGTCATCTGGGCCGCCGCGGTGCCGGGACGCGGCGAAAAAATAAATGAAAAAGCCGAGTCGAAGCAGGCCTGGGCACAAGCCTCGACGGTCTGCAGGAAATCCTCTTCGGTTTCGCCCGGAAAGCCGACGATCACATCGGTCGTGACCGCAAGATCGCCAATCATCCGTCGGGCTTGGGCGAGACGATTCAAGTAGCGCTCCGCCGTGTAGCCGCGATGCATCAGCGCGAGCACCTTGTCTGAGCCTGACTGCATCGGGTAATGCAAATGCTCGACGACAGTTGGCGTCTCGGCCATTGCCAGCAAAGTGTCTTCGCGCATGTCTTTGGGATGTGGGCTCACAAAACGCACCCGAGATATGCCCGGTACCGCACCGACACTGCGCAACAGTTCGGCGAATTGTGGTTTGGGTTTGACCGTGCTGTCGCCCGCTGCTCGCGCTGACATCGCCAGATCGCGACCGTAACTGTTGACATTTTGGCCAATCAACGAAATTTGAGTGACACCACTGCGAACAAGAGCCTCAACTTCAGCCAATATCTCGGCACTCGGGCGAGAGATTTCTTTGCCACGCACGGCCGGCACGATGCAGTAAGCGCAGGTGTTGTCGCAACCAATCTGAATCGTCACCCAGGCGTTATATGAAACTTCGCGACGCATTGGCAACGCACTCGGAAACATCGTGTGGTCGTCGAGCACTGCTTCTTCGAGAATTTCGGTGACTGGTCGACCATAACGAGTCTGCTCGAGCAACTCGGCTGCGCGATGCACGTTATGCGTACCGATGACGACATCGACATAAGGTGCTCGCTGACGAATCGAATCGCGATCTTTTTGGGCCAGACATCCGGCAACGAGAATCTGACGATCATCTTTTTCTGTTTTCCAGTTCTTCAACTGGCTGAGCGTGCCATAGAACTTGTCGTCGGCGTTCTCACGAATGCAGCAAGTGTTGATGACCACGACATCGGCGCTCGCGACACTGTCGACATTTACCATGCCGTCTGATTCGAGCAACCCCGAGATTCGCTCAGAGTCATGTTCGTTCATTTGGCACCCAAAAGTGCGAACGAAATAGTTGCGAGTCACGGCCTGATTATTTTATCGGCGTGATTAACGACGTGAATTCATTGTGGCAGGTGGGCCAATCGCAGCCCACCTGCCGCAATGGCAGTAGCAAAACTAGAGTTCGATTGGCTCGTCGTCTTTGGTCGTGAAAGCTTTCTTTGGCGCCTTTTCAGCCGCAGGCTTTGCCGGCACTGATTTTGCTTCGACGACTTGGGTAGTTGGCGTTTCGACAACGGGCATTGATTGCTGACGAACGCGATCGGCCATTTGCACCATCACTTCTGTATTTTCTGCCAGGAAAAGTTTGGCGTTTTCACGACCCTGACCAAGTTGTTCGCCGTCGTATGTGAACCATGCACCAGATTTTTTGGCGATGCCCATTTCGACTGCCATGTCGAGCACGGCGCCTTCGCGGCTAATGCCCTTGCCGTACATGATGTCGAACTCGGCTTGCTTAAACGGTGGTGAAACTTTGTTTTTGACGACTTTCACACGAGTGCGCGAACCCACGACCTCGACGCCATCTTTGATTGTTTCAATACGACGAATGTCGAGGCGCACCGACGAATAAAACTTAAGCGCACGACCACCAGGTGTTGTCTCTGGTGAGCCGAACATTACGCCGATTTTCTCGCGCAACTGGTTGATGAACACAGCCACGGTGTTTGACTTGTGCAAGTTCGCTGTGAGCTTGCGCATTGCTTGGCTCATTAAGCGAGCCTGCAAACCCATGTGGCTGTCGCCCATTTCGCCTTCAATTTCAGCTCGTGGTGTAAGCGCGGCAACCGAGTCGATGACGACAACGTCAAGCGCACCAGAGCGCACCAACATGTCGACGATTTCGAGTGCCTGCTCGCCCGTATCTGGCTGTGAGATCAACAAGTTGTCGGTATCAACACCGATCGCCTTGGCATAAATAGGATCCATTGCGTGTTCTGCGTCGACATAGGCACAAATGCCACCGTTGCGTTGGGCCTCGGCCACGATGTGCATCGCCAGAGTAGATTTGCCCGACGATTCTGGACCGAAGATTTCAACAATGCGACCGCGTGGAACGCCGCCGATGCCCAGAGCAATGTCAAGCGGAAGAGCGCCTGTTGGAATGAACTCAATCTCGAGACCTTGCTTATCGCCCATGCGCATGATCGAACCTTTGCCGAACTGCTTATCAATTGCCCCGAGGGCTACCTCGAGGGCTTTGTCTTTTTCGGTGCTCATTTTGTGTCGCCTTTCATTTGGTTGAATTAATCGTTGTTTTGGGGGAAAATTGTTTATATTTAGAAATTGGCACCCTAGGTAATGGGTGTTGCAGGTAACCCTACACACGAACAGATGTTCGGTCAAGCATCTTAAACCCTATATGACATAAGCCTTTCAGCCTGGCTTTAAGACGTCTTAAAGACGCTCGCCTGCTGTGACGCGTCAAGCACTATTTAAGTTTGCGCAAAGCGCCTATTTTCAAATGAGAAGTTCGTCAACGAATTCTTGAAAAACATTTGCGTAGTTGAGAGTCTCAGATTCGCCATGCAAAATTGAAATCAACCACTGCTCGTCGAGACCTGGGGGAAGAAGTACTCCACGGTTGATGCCGTGTATCCACTGTGCGAATGCGAGATCAAAATCAGTTGCTTTGTAGTCGCGGTAATTTTGAATTGGTTCACGCGACCAAGTGATGCAACCTTTGGCGCCGAACTGCACGACGTTTGCATCGATGCCTGCGCGATCAATTACATCGGTGCACGCATTGACAAGTCTTGTATTCAAGTTGATTGCTTGCTCGGTTGCCTGACGCGTGCAGACCTCGCGCAAAACTGCTTTTGCCGCGGCCATGCACAATGGGTTGCCGTTGTATGTGCCGAGGTGCACCACACTGCCGTTTGTGATCGTGTCCATATATTCTTGTTTGCCGCCGAATGCACCCAATGGCAGACCGCCGCCGATTGACTTGGCAAGAGCGACAAGATCGGGCGTGACCCCAAGCACGCCAGTCGCGCCACCCCAGCCAGATGTGATGCCCGTTTTTACCTCGTCGAAAATCAACAACGTGCCGTAGCGCTGGGTGATTTCGCGAACTGCTTGCAAATATCCCGGCAGCGGTTTGCAAATTCCGATGTTTTGCATCACTGGTTCGACGATGAAGCAAGCCACATCACCGTTGCGCAAAACATCTTCAAGCGCTTCAGGATCGTTGTATGGCACAACAATTGTTGACTTGAGCGTGTCGGCTGTGATGCCAGCACTCGAAGCCACCGAGAATGGCCTTCGCGCGGGGCCGGCAACTGCGATCGGTGGCTTCATCGAGATCATCACTTCATCGTGATGACCGTGATAACCGCCTTCCACTTTGACGATTTTGTCGCGGCCAGTTGAGGCGCGTGCGACGCGAATTGCATCCATCGTCGCTTCGGTGCCCGAGTTGGTGAATCTCCACATCGGCAAGCCATAACGCTCGGCGAGCATCTCAGCGACCTCGGCATTGTCTTCACAAGGCGACACAAACAGCGTGCCGATATCCAGTTGCTTGTCGATTGCTGCGCGCACGAGCGGGTGCACATGGCCCGAAAACAGCGCGCCGAAACCCATGTCAAAATCGGTGTATTTATTGCCGTCGACGTCTTTCATCCACGAACTGCCGGCTGAGGCAATGACGATTGGATGCGGGTCGTAGGCCTGAAAACTCGACGGTACGCCCAACGGCAACACTTTTCGGGCTCGAGCGTTAGCGCGGTGCGAACCTTTTGTCCGCTCGGCATAGAGCACGAGCTCTCGGGTTGTTATCTCCCTTGCGCGTTGTGCAAGTGGTGAAAACAGCGTGGAATCCATCGCTGTCATGGTTATCAACTCCAGTAATTGGTTGGCATCAGTGTAGCCGTGGTCGTCAGCGCAACGTAGCTCGCAAACTCAAGGATTCATAGGGTTCGGCAAGATTTAATTCACGCGCGAATCACAAATGTGCGTTGGGGCGAGCGCATCTATGTGGCACACTTAATTGTTCGTGGTGGGCGTAGCTCAGTTGGTTAGAGCGCCAGGTTGTGGTCCTGGAGGTCGGGGGTTCGAGACCCCTCGTCCACCCCAACAAAATTTCTCGCTTTTCGTCGTATCACGATGATCTATTAGAGTGGCGAGGCGTTATCGCTTCAGGCGTTGTCGCTCCTCTAGCTCAGTTGGTAGAGCAACGGACTCTTAATCCGCAGGTCCTGGGTTCGAATCCCAGGGGGGGCACTTAATGAACATAGTCGTTGTGCTTGGCCATCCGAGTGCCGACAGTTATTGTGCGGCGATTTTCAATGGGATCGTTGACGCGCTCGAATCACAGCGCGCGCACAGCGTTACTGCTATTCGCCTGGCTGACGAGAAATTTACAACTGCAATATCGGCTGCCGAGCGTGCGGCATACGAAACTGCGACACCGTTGATTAGTGACGAGACGAGACGCTACGGCGAAGTTCTCAAGCAAGCCGAGGCGCTGATTTTCGTCTACCCCACTTGGTGGTCGGGTTTGCCGGCGCAACTCAAAGGCTGGCTCGAGCGTGTTTTCGTGTTGGGTGTGGCGTTTCGGTTCAACGACAACGGCAAGATTCGACCCAATCTTCAGAACGTTCGGCACATTATCGGCGTCAGCACATACGGCTCGCCATGGCTATACGTGAAATTGATTAACGACAACGGCCGGCGCACGCTCACTCGCGCGATTCGTATGTCGACTGGTTTGCGCACGCACACGATGTGGCGTGGCATCTACGCACTCGACACTTGCACCGCCGAAGAACGCCGAAAATTTCTGACCGACACGACAACAAAAATAGTCGATCGACTCGGCCACAAAAAGAGCGTGTCATGAAAGCGCTCGTAATTTATGTCCACCCGGTTGATGGCTCTTTCAACTGTGCGATTCGCGATGCGGTGATCGAGGGATTAACCACCGCCAAGCATGATGTTCGCTTGCGCGACTTGTACGCCGAAAACTTCAACCCGTTCTTGAGCGCCGACGAGCGCGCGCTGCACCATACGGCACCGACGACTCGCCCCGAATTGGCGCGAGACGTTGAAGATTTGCGCTGGTGCGAGGCGATCGTGTTTGTTTATCCGACTTGGTGGTCTGGTCTGCCGGCGATGCTCAAAGGCTGGATTGATCGCACATGGATGAACGAAGTCGCGTGGGTTTTACCGGACGGCGCAAACACTATTCGCCCCAGATTAACCAATATCAGGCGACTTGTCGCTGTAACCACGCACGGCTCTTCGAAATTTATCAACGCGTTGCAAGGCGAGCCGGGTAAGCGCACAATTTCACGTTCGATTCGCGTGATGTGCAATAAGTTTTGTCGCGCGCGATGGATCGCGCTTTATGGTCTCGACAAATCAACACATCAGCGGCGACAAAAACACCTGGCAACAATCGGTCAGCGAGTAGCGCGCGCCTTGCGCTGAAGTGCGCTGACGGTTTCGATGTGTGGCGTGTGCGGAAACAAATCTAGAACTGTCGTCTGCTCGAGTTCGTAACCGGCGTCGATCAACAAGCGCAGATCGCGCGCACCGGCAACGGCATCGCAACTGACTAATACAATGCGCGATGCATTGGTCGCCACAAGGCGCGAAACAGCCTGCGGTCCAAGACCAGTGCGGGCAGGGTCAGCGATCACCAGGCTTGCGGGCACCGGTGACCATTGCTCAACATTGCAGTTCGAAATTTCGCTCGGCAAATCTGTGTTGCGCGTTAGTTCGATGTGCTGTGTCAAGTTGACTCTTGCATCGCGACATGACGACTCGCTTGACTCGACAACGGTGACGGGCACATCTGCACTCAGCAGCGTGGCTGCGAACAAACCCACACCGCCATATGCGTCAATCACTCGACCGTCGACACCCGACAGCGCGCGCTCGCCCGACGCCCGACGCACGGCTGCGACCAACAACTCGGCTGCCTCAAGGGACGACTGAAAAAACGATGTCATCATCACCCGCAATCGCACCCCCGCAACTACTTCGTGCACCAGCGATTCGATGCCGACACCGACGCCCTTTGGCAGACCAGTTATCTGACCGCGACCGTGTTCATCATGTAGCCACACTCCGCGATCGCCGGTCGACGCGCCGCAACGCAATGTGACTTCAGCCGCGTTTTTGACTCGTGCTGACCCGATAATTTCGTTGAGCAGCGAATGGGCCACGAGACAAGGCGACGTCTCAACGAGATCGTTGCTGCTCGCGCGGCGAAAACCGAGCTTGCCGGTCGGCAAAACGGCCATGCGCAAAGTTGTGCGCGAGGCGAGCGTGCCGACCGAACCGCCAACCTTTACAAGCCCAGCAACGTCGCTCTCAGAAATCTTCGCCGTGCGGCGCAACGCCTCGTTGACAATTGCAACTTTTGTCGACATATGTTGCGAAACATCCAGATGCTGCCAACTGCAACCGCCACAGCCCGCGGCCACAAATTTGCACGGCGGGGTCACACGATGTGGTGAAGCACTCAGAATCTCGACGATATTTGCGCGCGCAAAATCTTTTTTGTTGGTTGTAATCTCGATTGCAACCTGCTCGCCAGTGATCGCACCGTTCACAAAAACCACTCGCCCATCGGCCAACCGCGCCAGACCATCGCCGCCCGCGACCATACGCTCGACGGTCACATTTTCGTTAATCATCATCGTGAACCCTAGGCTGTAACGAGATATGAAACCGATTCAAATCGCACCGTCGGTATTGCCAGTTGATTTTTCGCGACTTGGCGAGGCGATTTGCGAACTCGACGAAGCCGGCGTCGACCTCATTCAATGGGACGTCATGGACGGGCAATTCGTGCCCAACCTGACCTTTGGCCCAGACATCATCGCTTCGACTCGCTCGCTCACGAAACTGCCGTTTGAGGCTCACTTGATGGTGCTCACACCTGAGGCAATGGCCGCACGTTACGTCGAGGCTGGTTGCAGTCGTCTGATCGTGCACGTTGAGGCTTGCCTTGATCTGCGTAAAACTCTCGAAACGATCAACGGTCTTGGCGCCAACGCTGCGGTTGCGCTCAATCCTGAAACACCCGCGAGCGCAATAACCAAGGTGCTCGATCTTGTCGACATGGTTTTGGTGATGACGGTGCGCCCCGGCTTTGGCGGCCAAAAATACATGCACGAAGTCGAGCCGAAAATCGCCGAGGTGCGCAAAATGATCTCGTCGGCGAATCTTGACGACAAAGTCAACCTCGAAGTTGACGGCGGCATAAGCGTCGACACAGTTTCTGGCGCTGCAAAAAGTGGCGCCAATGTTCTGATCGCCGGCAGCGCGTTGTTCCGTGATCCAAAAGGATTAACCAACGCCGTGACCGAGATTCGCGCGGCCGCCACCCGAGCTTTCGCTAGTCGCTGACGCCGCGATTACCGCCGTGCACCGGCAAGAAGTCGCTTGATAATCACCAGACCGATCAAAAACATCAATACGAATAAAATTGGCACAACAACGACTTGCAACAAACCACTTGGCTGCTTGCCTAGAAGCGAGAACACCCCCGACTCGACGAACTCGCCGTTGGGCTGCAAAGTTATAACAGGATCTTCGAATTTTGGACATGGTGTGTCTGACTCATCGATACCGACAACCGCATCGCCACCAAACAATTCTTTTTTCGTGCGCACTTTTGACTCAAGCGTCGCGAACAACTCGCTCGCGCCAGCACCGACCAGATAAACCGCCCCGGTGTCAAGAAAACGAGTTTCACGATCGGCATAGCGCACTGAAATTAATCCTGCATCGACATATGCCCCGAGCGACCCCCCGCGTACCTGCACTATTCGATATGTCGCCAACAAATCGTCGGTCGAAATCAACTCGCCCAAAAATGTCGCCGTAGCCGCACGCGGTGCCGTGCATCCCGCCGGCAGTGTGGTCTGGGTTGCCGGGTCGATTAGTGGCAACGATTCGTCGATCACGCTGACGCCACCTCCTTGCTCATCAGGGATCGAGTCATCGACTGGTGGAGCCGTCGCCACGAAAGAATCCGCGACATCAGCAATGGCCAAACCTGCGCTAACGCCCGCATCAAACACGAACATCGCCGCAACGGCGACCGTAAAAACTATCTTCCGGTAAATTTTGGCTCTCGCTTTTCGATGAATGCGCGCATCGCCTCGGCGGTATCGCTGGTTGCGAAGTTGATCGTCTGCGCCGCCGCCTCGTCATCCAATGCCTCTTCAAGCGTGACATTCAACGAGTTATTCAGCAACCGTTTGGTTTGCGCCAAAGCAATCGGCGGTCCGGCGGCAAGTTTGCGCGCCCAGCCGTCAACGAATGCATCCACCTCGCCGTCGGGCAACACACGATTCACGAGCCCCATTTCAAGCGCGTCACTTGCGCCGATGATTTCTGCGAGCAACGCAAGTTCCTTGGCACGATGCATACCAATTCGACGCGGTAACAACCATGAACCGCCAAAGTCGAGCGACAAACCGCGTCGCGCGAATATTTCGGAGAACCGCGCCGTCTGAGACGCCACAACCAAGTCACAGCCGAGCGCCAAGTTGCAACCGGCACCCACGGCTACCCCACGCACTTTGGCAATTGTCGGTTGGGGCAATCGTTGCAGCGCGATGCACGCATCGTTTACTCGTCGCATCGCCGCCAGATGATGCACTTGATTTTGCGCACTGGCACTGTCACCAGCACTGGCACCACGACCACTCAGGTCGGCACCAGAACAAAAATCATCGCCTGCACCGGTCACGACCACGACACGGTCGCTCGTAGTCGTAGCAATCTCTCGAAAAATCTCGGTCAATCCGTCCCACATCGCTGGATTGATCGCATTCTTTCTCTTTGGCTGGTTAATCGTCACGGTTACGACAGAATTTTCGCGAAAAACCTGCAGGGTTTCCATTGCATAGACGATACTTGCCATATGGGATTCAACCCGACTCGCAAACGCAACACCCGCCCGATCGATTATCTCATCGTCGCCAGTGCGATGCTGGGGATTGCCGCGCTCGTGATCTGGGCTCTGTTCGGCTGACGAAACGTCTCATCAAATGTCAAAATCAATTTGGGATGGCTTATACGGCGATGTTGAAGTTCGTCGTGTGCAACCCTACGAAGCGCTCAAGAGTTACATCTGCCCTGGTTGCAACCAAGAAATT
>SYNW01000115.1 GCA_005805045.1 Actinomycetota bacterium | reverse complement strand
GAGGCGATCGTCGTGACCCAAGTCGAGCACGAGCGTTTGCTCGCAAAAGCAGAACAACTCAACTTGAAACCAACTTTTCAGTAAAACCTGTTAACAAAACCGAGGGAGCACCATGTCATCATCTTCGTTTGCGGCGCGCAAAGATTATCGCGTAGCCGATCTTTCGCTGGCGCCGTTTGGTCGCAAAGAGATTCATCTAGCCGAACACGAAATGCCAGGTTTGCGATCGTTGCGCAAAGAGTTTGGTGCATCGAAACCCCTGAAGGGTGCTCGAATTTCCGGCTCGCTGCATATGACGATTCAGACGGCTGTCTTGATCGAAACGCTGGTTCATCTCGGCGCCGAGGTGCGATGGGCAAGTTGTAATATTTTCTCAACCCAAGATCACGCGGCTGCCGCGGTCGTCGTTGGTCCCGAAGGCACGCAAGAAAATCCGAGCGGTGTGCCGGTTTATGCATGGAAGGGCGAGACCCTCGAAGAATATTGGTGGGCGACAGATCAAATGATGACTTGGCCAGACGGTGACGGCCCGAACATGATTTTGGATGACGGTGGCGACGCAACGATGTTGTTGCACAAAGGTGTTGAATACGAAAAAACTGGCGTTGTTCCTGACCCGACTACGGCGTCGAATCCAGAACTAGCAATCGTGCTGGGGCTTTTGCAGCGAGGACTGAAAACGAGTCCGAATCGGTGGACGAAAATGTCGAAACTTATAAAAGGCGTCACCGAAGAGACGACCACGGGCGTGAAGCGCTTGTACAAGATGGCTCAGGACAAAGAACTTTTGTTTCCGGCGATCAATGTCAACGACAGCGTGACGAAAAGTAAGTTCGACAATCTTTACGGTTGTCGACACTCACTAATTGACGCGTTGAATCGCGCGACAGACGTGATGATCGCCGGGAAGATGGCCGTCGTCTGCGGCTACGGCGATGTGGGTAAAGGCTGTGCACAAAGTTTGCGCGGACAGGGTGCGCGAGTTGTAGTGACCGAAATCGACCCGATCAACGCCCTACAAGCGGCGATGGAGGGCTACATCGTCGACACTTTGGAAAATGTGCTCAAAGTTGCCGATATTTTTGTGACTGCCACAGGCAACGAAGCCATAGTCACGGCAGAACATATGTCGAAGATGAAGCACAATGCGATTGTCTGCAATATCGGTCACTTCGACAATGAAATTGACATGGCGGGCCTTTCACGCAGCGGCGCAACTCGTGACGAACTCAAGCCCGGCACCGATCTTTGGACATTCGGCGACGGCCACTCGGTGATCGTGCTGGCAGAAGGCCGATTGGTCAATTTGGGTTGCGCAACGGGACATCCAAGTTTCGTGATGAGTTGCTCGTTCACCAACCAGGTGATCGCCCAAATCGAGTTATTCAACAACACCAAGAATTACCCGTTGGGTGTTTATGTTTTGCCAAAACACCTCGACGAAAAAGTGGCGTTGCTGCACCTTGATGCTCTGGGCGCCAAGCTGACGAAACTCTCGGACGAACAATCTGAGTATTTGGGCGTGCTGCCAAGCGGTCCGTTCAAGGCCGAGCGTTACCGCTACTAACTGCCAAGCGCGGCAAGAAGAATTGCACGAGCGGGCCGACGCCAAAAGCGAAGGCGAAAGTTGCGACGCCAACTTGACCACCGAGGGCATAGCCGATTATCAGCACGGTAACTTCGACCGCTGTTCGCCCAAGACGAATTGGGATACCGCGTTGGGCCAGACCGGTCATCAGTCCGTCGCGCGGCCCCGGTCCAAGGGCACTGCCGATGTAAAGACCGGTGCCAACTGCAACGGTGATGATGCCGACTATGACCATGACGATGCGAATGAAAATATTGTTCGGCTCAGGAATAATTTCAAGTGCCACGTCGGCAATCAGACCTATTTCGAGAGCATTGAGGATCGTGCCCAGACCTAGTTTTTGTCTGAGCGGTATCCACAGCAACAGCAACGTGAAGCCAGTGATCACAATGATTTTGCCGATTGATATATCGGTTTGTTTTGCAACACCTTGGTGAAAGACATCCCATGGTGGCGCACCAATATTGGCGTTCATTTGCAGTGAGATGCCAACAGCAAATATTGCTAGACCGATTATGCACCTAACCAAGCGGCGACCAAGCCTGTCTCGAAATTCAAGTTGTTCGAGCCCGTGCACAGGGTCACGCTAGCCAGTACATATCTTTTCAGCACACACAATTGTGATGTGGTCGAAGTCTCTCGATTTAGTTTTTGCCAAAGTTGCAGATTTATTTGGTTTTATCTTTGGTTCAACGTGTCCGGTGTGCGGTCGTATTGCGACAAAACTTTGTCGTGGTTGCAGCGAGACGCTTGAAACTCGCCAAGTAGATCAATCCTCAAGCGAATATCACGGTGAAGTGATCGCCGCGTTCGCATACGACTCGACGATTCGTCAAGCGATTTTGGGCTTCAAGTATCGCAATCAAAGATCAAGCCTGCGATTTCTGGGCGATGCAGTCGTCAGGCGCGTGCTTGTCGAACAATCTAGGTCGCTCAAGACAATTGACATCGTGACATGGGCCCCGACAACGCAATCTCGAGTCACTGAGCGCGGCTATGACCACGCGGAATTGATTGCAAGGTACATCGCAAAAAAATTGCGAGTTCGATGCTTGAAACTTTTGACTCGGTCGTCCGATCAACCGCAGATGGGCAAGTCGCGCGAGTCAAGGTTGATCGGCCCTATTTTCTCCGCTAAAAAATTGAACGCAGAGCATGTGCTCGTGTTTGACGATGTGGTCACGACCGGCGCGACTCTGAACAGTGCTTCTCTTGCGCTTTACCAAGCTGGGGCTGGTCTGGTTAGTTGCGTGGCGATAGCATCAACTGTCTTATGGCGATCCTCGACCGAGTCTTGCGCGCTGGCGAAGGCAAGAAAGTAAAAGCCCTTGCGGCCATATTGCCGGATATCAACGCTTTGGCGGCTGATTTGGCGGCGCTATCCGATGCAAATTTGCGGGGTAAAACGGGCGAATTTAAGTCGCGCATTGGGCGTGGCGAAACACTCGATGATCTGTTGGTTGAGGCGTTCGCCGTTGTGCGTGAGGCCGCTACCCGTGTAATTGGTCAGCGCCATTACGACGTGCAGTTGATGGGTGGGGCGGCGTTACACGCGGGTTGGGTCGCAGAAATGAAAACCGGCGAAGGAAAGACTCTGGTTTCGACACTGCCCGCATATCTGAACGCACTTTCAGGCAAGGGAGTGCATCAGATCACGACGAATGACTATCTCGCACAGCGTGACGCCGAGTGGATGGGCCAGATTCACCGTTGGCTCGGGTTGTCAGTGGGTCTGGTTGTGCCAGGGCGGCGCACGAGTTCTGCGGAAAAGCGATCTGATTATTCAAGTGACGTTACTTATGGCACGAACAATGAATTCGGCTTTGACTACTTGCGCGACAACATGGCGTCGACCCTTGAAGACAAAGTTCAGCGAGGTTTCAATTTTGCGATCGTCGACGAAGTCGACTCGATTCTGATCGACGAAGCACGAACTCCTTTGATCATCTCGGGTCGAGTCGCCGATGCCGCCAAGCTCTACTACCAGTTCGCATCAATCGTGCGCACGATGGTGCGCGATGTTGACTATGACGTAGAAGAGGCAAAAAGGGTCGTCGTGCCGACCGAGTTGGGCATCGAAAAAGTCGAAAAGCAGTTGGGCATCGAGAACCTCTACGACGAAGTTCAGCAAAACTTCGTGCATCAATTGCAAGTTGCATTGAAAGCAGCAGTTCTTTATCAGCGAGACAAGGACTACATCATCCAAGATGGCGAGGTCAAAATCGTCGACGAGTTCACAGGTCGCATTCTTGAAGGTCGTCGCTGGAGCGAAGGCATTCACCAGGCTGTTGAGGCCAAAGAAGGTGTAAACATCAAGGAAGAAAACCAAACTTTGGCAACGATCACCTTGCAGAATTATTTCAGAATGTACGAAAAACTTTCTGGCATGACGGGTACGGCACAAACCGAGGCCGCCGAGTTGATGAACACATACAGCCTGCAAGTTGTGCCGATCCCGACGAATCGCGAGATGATTCGCTTGGATCAACCTGATCAAATTTATAAAACCGAAGATGCAAAATTTGATGCAGTCGTGCGTGACCTCGAAGAAAAGCACGTTAAAGGTCAACCAGTGTTGGTGGGCACGGTGAGCGTTGAAAAGAGCGAAAAACTTTCGAAGAAATTGCAGCAACGAGGCATTCGCCACGAAGTATTGAACGCCAAGCAACACACCCGTGAGGCTTTGGTCGTGACCCAAGCAGGACGACTCGGATCGATCACGGTCGCAACGAACATGGCCGGTCGAGGTGTCGATATTTTGTTGGGTGGCAATCCTGAAGGTTTGGCCAGGCAAGATGTGCTCAAAGAGGGCTTTGATCCGATGACATTGCTTGATGAGTTCGCTTTGCCTGTGCCGCTTGATTCGATGCCTCCGGATTATTTGACTGCACGTGACAAAGCACAGAAGCGTTATCGCGAACTTCTCACGAAATACATCGAGAGTTGCAAAGTCGAGGGCGACAAAGTTCGCCAACTTGGTGGTCTCTATGTGTTGGGCACCGAACGACACGAGAGTCGTCGAATTGATAACCAGTTGCGAGGTCGCGCGGGTCGACAAGGCGATCTTGGTGAAAGTCGTTTTTATCTCAGCCTGGACGACGAACTTATGCGTCTGTTTGCAACCGGTGCGTTGTCGTGGGTGATGGGTCGGGCGCTGCCCGAAGATGAGGCGATTGAAGCCAAAATGGTGACCAAGGCGATAGAGCGCGCACAGAGCACAGTCGAACAGCGCAATGGTGAGATTCGCAAAAATGTTTTGAAGTACGACGAAGTGATGAACGAACAACGCAAGATCATCTACCTGCGTCGCGATCAGATTTTGCAGGGACTTGATTTGAAGTCGGCAGCGATGGAATATTTGGCTGATGCAGTCGATTCATTGATTGAGTCACACTGTGTGGCTGAGGCGGACGACGAGTGGGACGTGGATGGCCTGGCGCTTGAACTACGAACTTTCTGGCCGTCTGAAATAACTTCACCTCAACTTGCGCAGTGCGACTCGACTGACGAGATGTACGACCTCGTCATGGCCGATGCGAGTGCGTTCTACGTAAAACGCGAAACCGAGATGGGTGAAGCAGTGATGCGTGAAGTTGAACGTCAAGTGATGCTCAAAATTATCGATCAACGCTGGCGTGAACATCTTGAAGAGATGGACTATTTGCAAGAGGGTATAAATCTTCGCGCAATTGGTCAGAAAGACCCTTTAATTGAATGGCAACGCGAGGGCTTCGAGATGTTCGGCTCGCTGATGAAGGGCATTGCCCAAGATTTCGTGAAGTACGTGATGCACGTGCAAGTGATCAACAATTCTGCACCAACAAGCAAGTTGAGCAACATTCAACAGACGTCTGACGAGAATGTCGATCAAAAGTCGATACCAAAATCCAGTGGCGATAGCGCTGTGCTCGGCGGCCCCGACTGGTCGAAGACGCCGCGCAACGCCCCATGCCCCTGTGGCTCTGGCAAAAAATACAAGATGTGCCACGGTCGCGTCAGTTAGAGCGATTTAAGCATTATGAAAGATTTTTCAAGTGATCTTGCCGAATTGCGTCGCCGCATCGGTGAGGCATCGCGATATTTGAACATTGAAACTTCGCGAGGGTTGCTCGTCGAACTTGAAGGCGAAGTTGCCAAGCCAGATTTGTGGAACGACCAAGAACATGCGAAGAAAGTTAATTCGCAGTACGCATCTTTGAAAGCCGACATCGATCAATTCAATACGCTTTCAGCCACTGTCGATGACTTGTCCGTGTTGCACGAACTTGCTCGGGCAGAAGATGACGCAACTCAAGAGCCAGAACTTGAAAAGGGCATCGCCTCGTGTCGCAGCCAACTTGACTCGCTCGAAATGCGCAGCATGTTCACGGGGGAGCACGACGAATGCGATGCGATTTTGCAGATCAACGCCAAAGATGGTGGTGTCGACGCCCAAGACTGGAGCGAGATGTTGTTGCGAATGTATCGCCGTTGGGCAGAGCGCCGAGGTTTCGCATTCGAGATCGGCGATATTTCTATCGGTACAGAAGCAGGCATCTTGTCGGCCGATGTCACCATTCGTGGTCGGTATGTTTACGGTTTGCTCACGAGCGAGCGCGGAACACATCGACTCGTGAGAATCAGCCCGTTTGACAACCAAGGTCGTCGTCAGACGAGTTTCGCACTCGTTCAGATTTGGCCGATTCTCGATCAAGCCGAACTTGAAATAAACGAAAGCGACATTCGTATGGAGGTTTTCCGTGCCTCTGGTGCCGGCGGTCAACATGTCAACAAAACTTCATCGGCCGTGCGCTTGACCCACGAGCCGACGGGTCTTGTTGCATCTTCACAGCAGGAGCGCAGCCAATTGCAGAATCGCGAGAGTGCAATGAAACGTTTGAAAGCAATGATTCTTGCGCAAGATGAAGAAGAAAAAGCCGCAGAGCTGGCCAAGATCGCCGGCAAGCAGGCCCAAGTCGGTTGGGGCAGTCAGATTCGTTCTTATGTCCTGCAGCCTTATCAAATGGTGAAAGATCTTCGATCAAATGTCGAGAGCGGCAACGTCACCGCCGTGCTTGATGGTGATTTAGATGATTTCATGCTCGGCTTTCTGCGATGGCGGCGTTCTGACAGCGAATAGTCGCCGGATCGGCGCGGCAATTCAACGATGGTAAGTTTGTCGCAATGATTCGTCTTGAAAATGTGACGAAAATCTACGGCACCGAAACGGTCGCCGTGCGAGATGCTTCGTTTGACATCCCTAAAAGTCAGTTCGTGTTTCTTGTCGGCCCGTCCGGGTCGGGCAAGTCGACCCTGTTGCGCTTGATCAACCGTCAAGAGCAGCCAGAACGCGGGGATGTTTGGGTGGCTGGTCGCAACATCAATGAGTTGCCGGCGTCGAGAGTGCCTTATTTGCGTCGCAGCATGGGCAACGTGTTTCAAGACTATAAATTGCTGCTCAACAAAACAGTTTTTGAAAACGTCGCGTTCGCCCTCGAAGTAATCGGCAAACCGAGACACGTGATTGCTCGCCAAGTGCCGATCGTGCTCGATCTGGTTGGCTTGGCCGACAAGCAAGACAGATTTCCAAACCAACTCTCGGGTGGCGAGCAACAGCGAGTTTCAATTGCCCGCGCCTTCGTGAATCGCCCACTGATCCTGTTGGCCGACGAGCCCACCGGCAACCTCGACCCGACCACCAGCGAAGGCATCATGGGACTGCTGGACGAAATCAATCAGACGGGAACAACCGTGGTGATGGCAACCCACGACCACAGGGTCGTCAACGCAATGCGCAGGCGAGTGATTCAGTTGGATCGTGGCGTGATTTTGCGGGATCAAGAGCGCGGAGTTTACGAGTAGATGTTCTCTCGAATTGCTTACGCCCTGCGCGAAACATGGGAGAGTTTCAGGCGCAACTTGACACTTACTGCTGCAGCTGTTCTGACTTCTGCTGTCTCACTGCTCTTGGTTGGCTCAACTTTTTTGATTCAGCGTGCGTTTGAGAATCTACTCGTGCAATGGCGTGGTGATGTTGAGATGATTGTTTTCGTGCGCAGTGATGCCTCAGCCGAGCAGGTTGCGCTGATTGACTCGGTTTTGCGTGCATCGCCGACAATTATCGACATAGAAAAGCTTCGCTACTTGAACAAGACCGAAAGTTACGAAGAAGCCAAACGTATTTTTGCCGGAGACCCCGTAACGTTGGGATTACTTACCCCAGAGTCGATTCCGACCCAGTTCAAAGTCGTGCCGCTTTCGGAAGATCCGCTTCTGGTGCGATCACTGAGCGATCAATATAGGACGTTGCCTGGGGTTGAAGCAGTTGCCCTTGCCGAAGACGAATTTGAAGTCATCTCGACGCTTTCCAACTTCATTCGAGTGGTCACATTGGTGACCTCGCTGGTGTTGCTGCTGGTCGCGGTGGGTCTAATTTGGAACACGATTCGCACCGCGATGTTTGCGCGGCGTCGAGAAATCGAAGTTATGAAATTGGTTGGTGCCACCAACTGGTTCATTCGAATTCCGTTTATGTTGGAAGGTTTGCTACAGGGATTAATCGGTGGCGTTGTCTCTTGTGGTGGACTGTGGGTTCTGAATTCGGCATGGACGAGCGGTGTCACTGGTTTTAAACCAGGCACGGGCATCAGTTCGCTTGTCGTGCCCGATAGTTACTTGACCTCGGTGATGCTTATTCTGCTGGGTATCGGCGCCTTTGTCGGCGCGGTCGGTTCAGCAATCGCTGCGACGCGCTTTCTCGATGTTTAACCAAATCAACTATGACGTGAGCGAGAATATCGCGACGATTACTTTGAATCGTCCTGAAAAATTGAATGCGTTTACAAACACGATGTTGCATGAGATCATCGCCGCATTTGACATGTCTGACGCCGATGACAATGTTCGAGCAGTGATCGTGACCGGTGCCGGTCGGGCATTTTGTGCGGGGGCAGATTTATCTTCGGGTGGCGAAACCTTCAGTCGTGGTGGTAGCGATGTTTCAGGTGTGAAAGACGTGCCACGCGACGGTGGTGGCTTGGTGTCGTTGAGAATTTTTGAAAGCCTGAAGCCCGTGATTGGGGCGATCAACGGCGCGGCTGTCGGGGTCGGCGTGACGATGACCCTGCCGATGGATATTCGCCTTTCGAGTGATACAGCAAAGTTCGGTTTTGTTTTTGCCCGACGGGGCATCGTCACGGAAGCTTGTTCATCGTGGTTCTTGCCCCGAGTTGTGGGCATCTCGCGAGCAACTGAATGGGTTTTTACAGGTCGAATGATTTCGCCGGACGAAGCCCGCGCTGCCGGTCTCGTGCGCAGTATTCATGTCGGTGATGGCTTGCTTGGCGCGGCTCGTGAGTTAGCTAAAGAAATCGTCGAAAACACGGCACCCGTTTCTGTGGCACTGTCGCGACAGATGTTGTGGCGAATGCTCGGTGCTTCGCACCCGATGGAAGCCCATCGGGCTGAATCGCGCGGCATTTTGCAACGTGGCAAATCAGCTGATGCACGCGAAGGAGTGATCAGTTTTCTTGAAAAGCGTGCGGCGAACTTCACGATGAATGTTTCAACTGACATGCCGAATCTATTTCCAGAATGGCAAGACCCTGAGTTCGGCTAGTTCGATCTACGAGCAAGTCGGTGGTCTTCCGTTTTTCGAAAGACTTGTTGACCGCTTTTATCAGGGCGTAGTGACTGATCAAGTGTTGATCGTGCTGTATGAAGACCCAGAAAATTTAGTCAAGTCGCGCCAGCACTTGACCTGGTTTCTTGCCCAATATTGGGGGGGACCAATGTTGTTCAACGAAAATCGCGGACATCCGCAGTTACGGATGCGCCACATGCCGTTTCGCATTGGCAATTTAGAGCGCGACCGGTGGCTTGTGCACATGCTGGCCGCGGTGAATGAACTCGTGACTGACGACGATATTCGGGGTGCGATGACCGAATATTTCGTCAAAGCCGCCGAGCATTTGCGCAACGATACGGGCTTGCCGATTTCTTCGGCCGAGTATCCGCGTTAATCAGCTCGGGTCAGCGCAACGCGTAGCAAGAAATTGCGGCGGCAGCGGCAACGTTCAACGAGTCAACACTCGGGTTCATCGCAATTTTTGCGCACGCATCGGCGCAGGCGAGGGCTTGTTGGCTGAGACCCGCGCGTTCTGAACCGAATATTATTGCTCGTTTTTGCGTCGAATCGATTTTGATTTGATCAATGTCGACCGAGTCGCTGTCTGGTGTAAGGGCAAAAACTTTGAAATTTTGAGCCTGCAAAGTCTTGAGCGTCTCGACGATGTCTGCTGTGCGTGCAAAGCGCAAATTGAAAGCAGAGCCCATTGAAACTCGCAGACCGCGACGAGAAAGTGGGTCGGCACTTGTTGAGTCACAAATCAAACCATCCCAACCCAAACCCACGGCGCAGCGCACGATCGCTCCGATGTTGCTGGGATTATCGACTGCTTCGACAACCACGACCCGACGCGCCTGAGAAATCACTTGGCTTACCGTCAGCGGTTGTGGTCGATAGAAAACTCCGAGTGCGCTGAGTGGCACGCCCAGGCCAGTTGCTTCACGGCGAATTTCGACGTCGGCTGTCAAACATTGACCGCCTAATCTCTCAATTTCCAGATCAAAATGCTCGGCTTGTTCGGCATCGCAGAGCACGACTTCAGGTTTGCAACCAGCGGCCAGCGCGCGTGCGACAACGAGGTCACCCTCGGCGATAAACCGGCCTGCAGCAATTGTTGACCGACGCTGGGCGATTGTCGTTAACTGTCGTTCGTTGAGGCGCAACGGATCAAGTCGTGGGTCTTGACTTGAATTAATCGTCGTGATCATTGCGAGTGCTAGCGCAAGTATCGCAAGATTAAAAGTGCCAGGGGTATTTTGACCAGTCCGGTTCGCGCTTTTCAACGAACGAGTCTCGACCTTCGGTCGCTTCGTCGGTCATATATGCAAGACGAGTTGCCTCGCCGGCAAAAATTTGTTGACCCACAAGACCGTCGTCGATTGCGTTGAACGCGAACTTCAACATTCGCTGAGCCATCGGGCTTTTTGAATTGACTTCTCTGGCCCACTCGAGAGCGACTTTTTCGAGGTCGGCGTGATCGACGACCGCGTTGACCATGCCCATGCGGTGTGCATCTTCGGCGGAGTATTCACGACCCAAAAAGAAAATCTCTCGGGCAAATTTTTGACCGACTTGACGGGCGAGATATGCCGAGCCAAAGCCGCCATCAAAACTTGCGACATCGGCGTCGGTTTGTTTGAATCGTGCGTGTTCTTTGCTGGCCAAAGTTAGGTCGCTGACGACATGCAAACTATGTCCGCCACCTGCGGCCCAACCGGGCACGACGCAGATCACGATTTTTGGCATGAAGCGAATTAGCCTTTGCACCTCAAGAATGTGCAGTCGTCCCGTGCTTGACTTGTTTTCGTCACCCTCTTCGTATTGATAGCCATCTCGACCCCGAATGCG
>SYNW01000114.1 GCA_005805045.1 Actinomycetota bacterium | reverse complement strand
GGAAAGTCCACGATGACCAGATTGAAAAAAATCTGTTTTGTAGTCATCGTTTCCTGCCGACAATATTTGAACCGAATCAAATATTGCCGGTATTAATAATTATTTGATCAACGTTCCACGAGCAGAGCTCGCTTTACAATCGATCGGAATTGACGGACAATAAATAGCGACCCAACCCATCTAAGGGCGGGCCGACGTCTATTGACCGCACTGGCGTTCAATCTTCTCTTCCGTTTTCAAGGAGCATTTACTTTGGGCACTCAACAAGCAAAACTTGTCAGCAATACCCCACCGTAAATTGGTGGCGCACCCTGTTTAGAGTGCGGGGAGCAATACTAGCCATCAATTCCCTGTTTAATCAACCTTTAGACCAAACAAACCAAAGAAAAAGGCCTCAATTAGAGGTTATTTTGCGAAGCGATCCTCAGCCCATTTCGTCCGAGCATATTCATCAATAAAGGTATGGGTTTGGTTCAAAACTAAGGTGTTTTTGTGACCCAAGTTTCGTTCAATCCGTTTGACCCTGAATTCCGCAAAGATCCTCATCCATTTTACGACAAGTTGCGCGAGGTCGAACCGGTTCACGTCACACCACTTGGTTTCGTCGTGTTAACCCGCTACGACGATGTCGTCAATACGTTGCGCAACAACGACTTCAGTCGCGACATCGAACTCAACGCCGACTTACCCGAGTCGCCGACACGAGAATTCAAACGCGAAAATGAACGCAGCAAGTCGATCTTGAATCTCGACCCGCCAGATCACACTCGCCTGCGCCGCCTGGTTTCAAAATCTTTCACTCCTAGCGCAATCGAAAAACTTCGGCCCCGAATTCAACAACTTGTCGATGACTCTCTCGCTAGCGCCAGAAAAACAGGTCGACTCGAACTCGTCGAAGAATTGGCCTTTCCCGTGCCCTTTCAGGTGATCTCAGATTTGCTGGCAATGCCCACGGACCGTGGCGAAGAACTACGCGAGTGGTCTCAAACAATCACTGCGACTCTTGAACCAACAACCAGCGTCGAAGATCTCAAAAAAGGACAAATTGCGATCAACATGATGCGTCCGTATCTCGAAGAAATCATCAGTCACCGCCGCAGAAATTTGGGCGACGACATGCTCTCGTCACTTATCAGCGTCGAAGAACAAGGCGAAAAACTCGACAACGACGAGTTGATGTCGTTTGTGATCTTGCTGTACATCGCCGGTCACGAAACCACGGTGAATTTGATCGGCAACTCCGTGCATGCCTTGCTCACCCACCCACAACAGCTCGCTTTGATGCGTGAGACAGGCTGCACGTCGAACATGGTCGATGAACTGTTGCGATTCAACGGCCCCGTGCAACATACGATTCGCACACCATTGGTTGATGTCAAATATCGAGTTGGTCAAGAAGATGTCGAGGTCAAAAAAGGCTCACTGGTTTTGGCAAGTTTGGGCGCCGGCAATCACGACCGAAATGTTTTTGAAAACCCGCACGCGCTCGACTTCTCGCGCCACAACTCGAACCGACATCTGGCTTTTTCAGGAGGCGTGCACTATTGCCTTGGTGCATCGCTGGCGAAACTTGAGACAGAGGTTGCCGTCGGCACTCTCGTCAAAACTTTTGAAAACATCGAAGTTGTCGGCACACCTGAATGGCGTGATCGTCTGACGATTCGCGGCGTCAGCAAATTTGAACTGGCGGTTAGTTAATCAGTCGACTCGCGCGCTAACCCTTGATGTCAACGAGGTGGTAACTCGTCTTGCCTTTGCGCAGCAACATCCAGCGATTGTGCAGCAACGGAATCTTCGACAAATTAGTCTGGTCGTCAACTTGCTCACCATTGGCACGCACGCTTCGCTGGGTCAAAAGTCGTCGTGCCTCGCTATTTGACGAAGCAATTTTGGTTTCAACCAGAACGGCGACAGCATCACCTAGTGCGGCTGCGCCCATCTGGGTGACGGCAACTTCGCTGGCAATCAGGTGCAAAGTGGCGGGAGTAGCCGACATTGGGTTGGCACCAAACAGAACTGCTGCTGCTTCCTCTGCGGCTTCGGCCGCCTGCTCGCCGTGCACCAGCGCGGTCAGTTCGCGCGCCAAACTTCGTTGGCCGATGCGCGATTCTGGGCTGCGTCTTTGTTCGTCAACAATTTCTTTGACTACTTGGATTGGATGCAGCGAGAACTGCAGCAACATTTTCTCGATATCGGCATCGGCTATCTGCACGAAATATTGCCGAAACTGGTAGGGCGAAGTGCGGCGAGCATCCAGCCAAACTGCACCATCGGCCGTTTTGCCGAATTTCGTGCCATCGGCGCGAGTCACGAGCGGCCAGGTCAAACCGTACGCCGAACGACCCAATTTCTTGCGAATCAGGTCAATGCCCGCGGTGATATTGCCCCACTGATCTGAGCCGCCCATCTGCATTTCGCAATCGTGATGCTCTGCCAAATGACGAAAGTCATTCGCTTGCAACAGCATGTAACTGAACTCTGTGTATGACAAGCCATTGGTCTCTGCGATGCGACTCTTGACGGAATCTTTGGCCAACATTTGGTTCACCGTGATGTGTTTGCCGACCTCGCGAAGAAAGTCGAGCATCGTAATTTTTCGTGTCCAATCGGCGTTGTCGACCAATGTCGCCTGTGTCGGACCTTTCTCAAAATCAAGAATGTGCTCGAGTTGGCGCTTGATGCACTGCACGTTGTGGTGCAAAGTCTCGGCGTCAAGCAGATTGCGCTCTTCGCTGCGCCCCGATGGATCACCGACCATGCCAGTTGCTCCCCCAGCCAAAGTGAATGGGCGATGACCAAGAAGTTGCAAACGCCGCAAAGTAATTTGTCCAAGCAAATGACCGATATGCAGCGAATCTGCAGTCGGGTCGAAGCCGACATAGACACCCAATGAAGACTGCGCCGCACGAGCCGTGATCGCTGCGCGGTCGGTGCTGTCGTGAATCAACCCGCGAGCACCAAACTCTTTGACAAAATCCTGCGCCGCTGCCACACGGCAATAATAGGCGTTATCGCGAGTTGTTTAGTGCCGCAATTCGTGCGTGCATAACTGTGAGCGCGGCGCCAAGTTCTGCGCTTTGGACGAGACCAGGCACCGGACCACTGCCGCCTTTGGTCGTGCGTCGCGAAACACCGACGCCTGGTTGCAAAAGTTCAGCGGCGTGTTTGCCAAGTTTGCTATCGGCTTCGACCAGTTGTGCGAGACTCACCGATTCGCGAATCGATTTGCTGACGAGTGCGCCCACATGCGCGTGCGCCTGCCTGAATGGCATGCCTTGAGCCACGAGCCACTCGGCAAGATCTGTGGCACCCAGCGACTGTGCATCGGCACCCGACTTCATCACCTCTGAATTCAATTTCGCGGTTTTGATCATGCCGGCGAGGGCCTGCAACGCGAGTGAAACCTGGTTTACCGAATCGAACAATGGCTCTTTGTCTTCTTGCAAATCTCGATTGTATGCAAGAGGCAACGCCTTGAGCGTCGCCAACAGTCCGGTCAAGTTGCCGATCAGGCGACCAGATTTGCCGCGTGCGAGTTCAGCGATGTCGGCATTTTTTTTCTGAGGCAACATCGACGATCCCGTCGAATATGCGTCGTCAAGAACTGCGAATCCAAACTCTTGGGTCGTCCATAGAACCCATTCTTCGCCAAGGCGCGAGAGATGCACACCGATCAAAGCAATGTCGAACAATGCCTCGGCGACAAAATCACGATCAGAAACTGCGTCGAGTGAATTGTTGAATCGTCGCGCGAAACCGAGTTCTTCCGCAACAAAATCAGCATCAAGCGGCAAGGATGAACCAGCGAGCGCACCAGCACCCAGCGGCGAAACATCAAGTCGCTCGATTGTTTGGGTCAAGCGATCCACATCACGCAACATCGCCCACGCGTGCGCCGCAAAATGATGCGCGAGCAAAACTGGCTGGGCTCGTTGCAAATGTGTGTAGCCAGGCAGATAGACCGATCCGGTGCCCCAGCCGGCTTCGTTGGCGCGCGTTGCCAACACATCGCACAAATCAAGGCACAGTTTTGCGACTAGGGCGAGTTCACGTTTACACCACAGTCTCAGTGCCGTTGCCACTTGATCATTACGGCTGCGACCCGTGTGCAGTTTGGCACCACTGTCGCCCGCAATTTGTGTAACTCGGCGTTCAATCGCCGTATGAATGTCTTCGTCACTAGCAACAAATTCAAATTTGCCATTTGACATTTCTGTCGCGACAGCATTCAGCGCTGAGATGATTTTTTCGCCCTCGGCAATTGAAACAATCTTCGCCTGCACCAGACCTCGCACATGGGCTATCGATCCGACAATGTCGTCACGCCACAACTGCTTGTCAAACGACAAACTCTCGGTAAATTTCAGGAGCGCTTCAGACGGACTCGACTCAAAGCGTCCATGCCACAGTGGTTGATCAGTCATTGGCGAGCCCCGCAAGTTGTTTGATATCTTTGGCGAGGCGCTTGGCCGTGTATTTTGAATTGGCCACGCACATCATCGTGTCATCGCCAGCCACCGTGCCGAGTAAACCCTGCAGTCTGGATCTATCTAACGCAGATGCGACAACATGGGCACAACCTGGAGGCGTGCGCACAATGACTATTGGTTCGTTGAACTGCACATCTGCGACCCACTCGGCCAAGACGCGTTTCAGTTGATCCGGCGGCGAAAGTCGATCTGGCTCGAACTCGGGTATCGCATAGGACGTCTCACCCTTTGTTGTGCGCACTTTTACCGCGCCGAGGTCTTCGAGATCGCGTGACACGGTTGCCTGCGTCGCCTTGATGCCTTTTTTTCTGAGCAACTCACGCAACATTGGTTGACTCGTCACCGTTTGCGAACTCACGATTTTGGCAATCAACTGTTGACGTTGGACTTTTGTACTCATATTGTGACCCCCATTAGATATGCGAGCACGCCCCTGGCGGCATGCATTCTGTTATGTGCTTGTAGGACAACCCGACTTTGTGCCCCGTCAATGACTTCGGCAGTCACCTCAACTTCACGATGCGCGGGCAGACAATGCATAAAAATTGCTGCGTGATCAGCAACAGCCATCACGCTGGCGTCAACCCTAAAATTTGCAAAGTCGATCATCCGCTTGGCAGTTTCTGCTTCTTGACCCATCGAAACGAACACGTCCGTGTGCACCGCGTGCGCGCCAATTGCGGCGATCCGGGCCGACGAGTGTTGCTCGACCGACGCTGCACCCAGTTTGGAAATTCGGTTCAACTCGTTATCTTGCGCACCATAGCCCTTCGGGCAACCCAAGCGAATGTGCATGCCCTC
>SYNW01000113.1 GCA_005805045.1 Actinomycetota bacterium | reverse complement strand
TTGAGCAGCGACTTAAGGGTGTGGTAGGTCTCGACACCCCACTGCAAAGCCTGGCTGAAACTTGCTGCACCAATCGGCATGATCATGAACTCTTGCAAGTCAATGTTGTTATCGGCGTGAACACCGCCATTCAGTACATTCATCATTGGCACGGGCATCGTCACGGCTTTGTCACCGCCGATTGACCTGTAAAGCGGAAGATTTGTTTCAGATGCCGCAGCATGCGCATTGGCAAGGCTGACGCCCAGCATCGCATTAGCACCAAGACGAGATTTGTTTTCAGTGTTGTCGAGCGCAATCAACTTGTGATCGAGTCCCTTTTGATCGGCAGAGTCAAGACCAACTATCTCTTTGGCAATTTCGGTGTTGACGCTATTCACCGCGTTCAAAACGCCCTTGCCCAAGTATCTTGAAGAGCCGTCGCGCAATTCGACGGCTTCATGCTCGCCAGTTGAGGCGCCCGAAGGCACAATGGCTCGACCAAACGCCCCGGACACGAGCGTTATCTCAACCTCAACCGTTGGGTTGCCACGCGAATCGAGCACTTCTCGGGCATGAACTTTTTTTATCAGCGCCATCGGCTTCTACCTTAGTGTCGTCAAGCGACCGTCTATTTTGACTGGTGTCGTTTGACGTCTTCCCATAGTTCGTCAAGTTGGGCAAGCGAGCAATCTTTAAGTTTCAAGTTGCGTTGTTGGGCAAGTGCAACCACACATTCAAATCGGTGGCGAAACTTGTCGGCGGCCGAGCGCAGAGCAGTTTCGGCGTCGATGGCGAGATGCCGCGACAAGTTGACGACACTAAACAACACATCGCCGAGTTCGAGGGCGACTTCTTTGGATTTGCTGTCTCGTTTTATTGCTTCGCCCAATTCGGCGAGTTCTTCGGTGATCTTGGCTGAAGCACCTTTGCTGTCGGGCCAGTCAAAACCAAACTCTGCCGCACGCTTTTGCAACTTCGTCGAATACATCAGCGAAGGTGCGGAAGTTGCGACACCATCAAAAACTGATTTGTCATTCACGTCGCCGCGTTCGTGTTGCTTGATTGCATCCCAATTTGAGGCGACTTCCGCGGCTGAGTCGGCGCTCACATCGCCAAACACATGCGGGTGACGACGAACCAGTTTGTCGTGAATTGAGCGGGCTACATCGGCGATGCTGAAGCGACCCTGTTGCTCGGCGATCGTCGCATGAAATTCGACTTGGTATAGCAAGTCACCGAGTTCTTCGATAAATTTTTCGTCCGTCGTCTCATCTGCCGGGTCGAGCGCATTTATCGCATCGACAACTTCGTAAGTCTCCTCAATCAGATAACGGATCAGCGAATCGTGGGTTTGTTTTTCATCCCATGGGCATTGTTCACGCAGAGTGCGGGCGAGGGCGTGCAACTTGGCGAGTTCGCCGGCGATCGGCTCTGAAAGTTTTGGAATATAAACCGAAGTCAGATGATCGGGTTCGATTTCGCGGTCAATGTTCTGCCAAGTTGTGTGAATAATTTTTTGGTCAGCAAGACCGAGGTGATGCAAAATCACGACGGGTTCGTCGCCGCTTGCCGATTCGTGAGCCAACTTGATGTTCGACATCACCCAATTGGCGTGGCACTGAGCCACAAGCAGCGGGCCGGTCTCGCCGGCCGTGAGTTCAGCGAAACGATGACCATCAATTAGCCGTACGCCAGCATCCACGGGGTCGATTTGTAGCGCACTCCAAGCAACGTCAAGAAAACTCATCGCCGGAATCAGTGTCGTGGTGACAGATTTGTCTAGCAGCAAAAGTTGCACCGTGTGTTCAAGCACGAGAGGCGAACCGGGCACGACATACAAAATATTTCCGTGTTTTTGTGCCTCGATTACCAACCGACCAGCGATTGCCCGATACACATCTTCGAACTTTTCGTGCTTTTCATATTCGTCGTCGAAACTCACGGCGTCTGCGACAAGATGAGCGCTTGGATGGCGCATCGTGCGCATATAACGATGCGCCGCGTCGTTGATCGCCCGCAAAGTTTGTTGGTTTATTGCATCAGGCGAGCCTGGCCCTAAACCAACGACTGTGATCAGCGCTGTCATGCGCGAAACCAGTTATCCGGCTTAGCTTGTGACGATGCCACCGCGGGCAGCGTTCCAAACGCCATACATCGAGTCAATTTTGATTTTTGATGTGGCAACGTAGCCGTTAAGCAAATTGGCGCCCGCACCTGTCGCCAAGAGTTTCGAGATATCTTCGGCGACCTCAACAAACGGTCGCACATAGATTACGTGATACCCGAAACTCGATTTGACTGGTCCGTATGCAACGCCGGGTGTCGCCGACATTGCACCAGCCGTGAAATCGGCGTCGAAACCGCTTTGGTATTCGCTCAAGGTGATGCATGCATTATCGGCACCACCGAGTGCACCACCAGATTCTTTGGCGTTCGGTTCAGTTGAAAACTCGCCTGCGAGTGTCGCGAAATCAGTGCCGTCACTAAATTTGGCGAGCGCGTTGTTGGCAGTTGCTTCAGTTTCGACGACGAGATGGCGAACGCACAAAACACCCAGTGATGCAGGTGCCTCGGCATACATCTCGGCGGCTTTCTTGGCATCGGGTGCCACGACTCGCCCGAGTGCGATTGAACCGGCGTTCAGTTCGATGATCAAATCTTTGAGATGCTGCGTGTATGACGAAGTGTCGGTGTTCTGAGAAATCTGGGCTTCGACTATGTCGCGGTCAGCAGATGTAATTTCTTGACCGTATTCTTTTAGCAACTGGTCGGTGGCTGCGCCCTGAACGAGTGCCGAGAGAATGCTGCGCACGGTTTCTCCGTCAACTTCTCCGTCAACTATCGGTGCTTGGCCTACTTCACTCAGCTCGGTGACTGTCAGTTCAAGCTCTGATCGCGAGATTTTTCTGCCGTTAATTTCGGCTGCAGCGTTAGAAGTTGCACCACATGCCGACGCGAAAAACACCAGTGATGCCAAGAGGGTCGCGCTAATCACAAGATTCTGCTTGCTTTTCATCGCCATCACACTAGTTCTTGCGGTTCTACAAGTTCTTGCATAAAACCAACCAGATACGTCGCCGTGTCCTGCCCTCGCGGAATCCCGATGTTGAGTTCGCCGGTTTGCTCGCGATAGGTTGCAGTCGGAGACAAACGTGCAAGGCGCATCGCCTCGCTGGCTTTCAGCGTTATTGGTGCAAGGCGAGCGCGATTGTCGGCGACGACGATCTCGCGCA
>SYNW01000112.1 GCA_005805045.1 Actinomycetota bacterium | reverse complement strand
TTATCGTGAAGTCGCCGAACTCGAAGATTTAACCGAAGTCGAGACCGGCGAACTGTGGTCGGCGGTTACAACGGCGGTCAAAGTTTTGAAGTCGGTATATCAACCTGAAGCGATGAATGTGGGCATAAATCTTGGGGCCGCTGCTGGTGGCAGTGTCGCTCAGCACCTGCATGTGCACGTGGTCGGTCGATGGGGTGGCGACACCAATTTCATGGTGACCACCGCCAACACAAAAATTTTGCCCGAGGCCCTTGATGTGAGCGCCGATCGAATTCGAAAAGCTTGGAAACTGCAAAAGTGAAAAGAGTGAGCAATGTCTAATTCGCCTGATGAAATTCGAGATGAATTGCCGGACGATTTGAACGTCACTGCATTCGTTGGGCCCTATAAATTTCCTGACAACAGTCGCAGAAGAATTCCGGCGATAATTTATCTGGTGATCGCCATGCTTTTGGCACTGCTGTGGTTTTCGCAGCGCGACAACGAAACATCTCTCGTCAGCGATGGTTTTTTGGGTAGCGCATTTTTTTTGGGACTAGTTGGTCTGTTTTCGCTTTCGGCGTCTTGGCGAATGACGGTTGATGAAAAACTGGCGTTGGTATATGCGACGCGAGCAGTCGGCTTTGCCGTGGGTCACGCATCTGCGCAACAAGTGTGGCGCGGATTTCGGAGTCGTCCAACATGGCGTGTGATGATTTACAGCGCTCAAGAACCGCCGCTTCAGCGTGGGTTGGTTTTGATCGACGCGATCGACGCTCGAGTAATTGAGTGTTTAGTCGAATCAAATCCTGAGAGTTAGGCTGGGTAAATGTTCGATGGCAAGTTTCGCCACCAAGTAGAGCGAGTTGTTCGTCCCGTTGGTGAGCAACTTCGCAAGACAAAAATTTCGCCCGACCATTTGACGCTGGTTGGTTTGATTGTCGCCTGCGGTGCAGCGGTGGCGATTGGCATGGGGGCGTTGCGCCTGGGCTTGTTGTTGGTCGTGCTCGCGGCGTTACCCGATTTGTTGGATGGAGCCTTAGCCAAGGCTTCAAACCAAAGCAGTCAGCGTGGGGCTTTCTTTGACTCGACGGTTGATCGAGTAACCGATGCCGTGTTGCTTGGTGGTGTTGCTTGGTTTTTGGCATACCAGCGAGGTCCTTATGCCTCTGTTTTGGTTTTCGCCGTAATGGCGGTTTCATCCTTGATTTCTTATCAGCGCGCCAAGGCCGAGTCGCTGGGTCTGAGTGCCAAGGGTGGGTTAATGGAGCGAGCGGAGAGAATCATCTTGTTGTGTGTCGGTCTGTTGTTTGACGCACTTTTGTTTTGGGCGATGGTTCTGATGCTCGTTCTCGTGACGATTACGGCGTTGCAAAGGTTCCTCAAAGTTTGGAACCAAGCGGCCGTTGCACCTGCAACCGCCGATCGGGTCGCTTTGCGTCAGTCACGCCGTGCTTCGCGCCGTGCCAAGCGCGATGATCGACGATTGCGCGTAACTCGTCGCCGTCGAGTGCAGTGATTTTTGGCTATCGATTAATTTTGAGGCTTGCGCGCATCGCGCCATCGTCTATATTCTTGGCGATCAATTCGGTTGTCGTGCCGATTGTCTGTGTCGGCATGCGCAGTCAGCGAGAGATCGTGGGCAGAAATTTAAGTCGGGTCGACCCAACTTTGAGTGGTCGCAGACTTAGGCGGGCAGTACGCAAAGCCTACGAAAGTTATGCGCGCTATTTTCTTGAAACTTTTCGATTACCTTCGCTCAACAAGAATCAAATTGATGCAGGCATAAGTGTCGTCGGATTTGAACACATTCAAAATGGTCTGAAACTCGGCAAAGGTGTGATTTTGGCGTTGCCACATCTGGGTGGCTGGGAGTGGTCCGGTCGTTGGTTGATCCACCAAGGGCACGAATTGCACGCCGTAGTCGAAAAACTTGAATCTGAAGAAATGTTCAAGATGTTCCTTGAATTGCGCAAAAGCTACGGCGTTTCCGTTATCCCGCTGGACGAGCATTCTGGTGTTGCAGTCCAAGAAGCATTGGCAAAAAATCAGGTTGTGGCTCTGCTGTGCGACCGAGATCTGCAGGGCAATGGTGTCGAAGTCGAATTCTTCGGCGAACGTACGACCGTGCCCGGAGGCCCAGCTTTTTTTGCATTACGCACCGGTGCGGCGTTGTTGCCGCTCGGCACCTATTTTGCGCGCGGATTTGATCAACACGAAACAATCGTGCGACCTGCGATCAATGTCCAGCGCACAGGATCGTTGCGCATCGACATGGGCGCAATTTCTCAGGCCCTGGTGAACGAACTTGAATTTCTAATTCGTCGCGCACCCGAACAGTGGCATTTATTTCAACCGAATTGGCCGAGCGACAAATTGAGGCAAGAAAACAATTAGTTGAACGCGTCAAAAAGCTGGCCAATTGCCTGTGCTTGACCACCCGAGGTTGACGACATAACGGCAATCGGCAGAACACCAGATTGCGACCAATTGTAAAGACCCTCGCGAACGCTGTCGGCATCACCTGAAAGAGTGCAGTCATCCAGCCACTGGTTGTCCATCGCCGAGATGATTTCGGCACTGCGAGTTTCTTTTGCCGACCCAGACAAAATTTTTTCAAATGCATCGATCTGTTCGTCGTAGCCACAAGACCGCCAGTAGTTGCGATAGTTGGGCAAAGTGACATAGCCGACCAAAGTTTTGCGATGAATTGCACGAGCGGCTTCAATGTCGTCACTAATCACGGTGGGAACCATGTTGGCAAAAAACATCTCGTTGCGTCGAGAGTCTGGAATCGACACAAGTTGTGCAGCGATACTTTTGCGGGATGCATTTGCCCAAATTGCACCGCCTGAAATTTCGCTGGCCAATTTCAGCATCTTTTGGCGCAACGCAGCCAAATAGATCGGTGGAAGCTCACCCGCAAATCGCTCTTGGCTTTTCATCGTCTCGAGATAATTCTTGATGTCGGCTAGAGGTGTAGCAGTGGTCGCCCCGAGGCGGTTGATCACTGCTCCGTGGCTGACCCCCAAACCGAGCCCGAATCGACCGTTCGAAATTTCGTGGATGTGAGCCGCAGTGTTCGCCATTTCGATCGCATGGCTGTAATAAATCGGCTGGATTGAGGTCCAGAATTTGATCGAATTCGTGGTGTGAGCCAAAGAGACGCAAAAGCCGATTGTGGCGCCGAGACTCGGACACGCGATACCTGCAAAATTGAGTTCCTCCGCGCGACGCGCGAGGTCGAGCATCGTGTGTCTCCGCTTCGCCGTTGCGACCATGGATACTGCCGGGCGAAAGCTCTCGGGCGTCGTCACGCAATCAAACTAGTCGCAATGGTCGTACCGTGTAGGCGATGAACGGGGTATCCGACAGTCCAAAAGTTTCAACTAGTTCTGAATTCGGCCCCAGCTATGTGCGCAAAAAAATGCTGCGAATCGGTTTGATTTCTCCCTACAGTTTGACGATCCCCGGGGGAGTTCAGGCCCAGGTGCTCGGCTTGGCGCGCGAGTTGCGCAAAATGGGGCACGAAGCGCGCGTACTTGGACCTTGCGACGGTCCACCACCAGAACCATTTGTGACGCCACTAGGCAACAGTCTGCCGACGGCTGCGAACGGCTCGATCGTGCCGCTTGCACCAGACCCATCTGCCGCGCTGCGCACAATTCGTGCGATCAATGACGAAGCATTTGATGTTCTGCACTTGCATGAACCAATCGCACCCGGCCCGACGGTGACGGCGCTGTTGTTGCGATTGGCCCCGATGATCGGCACTTTTCACGCGGCTGGCGACATCGCTTGGTACGGCAGGCTCAGCAAGGGAGTGAATTGGATCGCCGATTTTTTGGATGCCCGGATCGCCGTGTCGCCGCAGGCCCAAGAACTTGCGCATCGATACTTGGGTGGCGAATATGAAATCTTGTTCAACGGCATTGAGAATGATTTGTATTCGCGTTCCGAAATTGTTCGAGGCGAAAGCAAGTCTGTTTTCTTTTGTGGTCGCTATGAGCCGCGCAAAGGCTTGGCGACCTTGCTTGAAGCATTTGAAAAGCTCGCCGACGACATCGAACTTTGGGTCGCATCTGACGGTGACGGCATCAGTGAACTCAAGGCAAAGTATGCGCACGACAATCGCATACTGTGGCTTGGCCGAATCACCGACACCGAAAAGATAGATCGTCTGGCAAGGTGTTCGGTATTTTGTGCGCCGTCGCTGCACAGCGAGTCATTTGGCATCGTTGTGCTTGAAGCGATGGCTAGTGGAGCGCCAGTCGTGGCGAGCGCGCTTGAAGGTTATCGAAATGTTGCGACACATGATGTCAATGGTTGGCTGATTGAGCCCGGTGATGTGGCGGGACTCGCCGAAGGTTTGGCGAAAATTATTGATGACAAGAAATTGGCAGAGAGACTTCGACAAGGCGGCTTGGAGCGAGCGAAAGAATTGTCCATGCGACGACTTGCCGAAATTTATGTCGAGATCTATCACAAGGTCTTGGAGCGCGAAAGTTTTAATCCGGATCTTCCCCCAAAAAGTCGTGTTGTGCGAATGTTCGCTGATCGGGTGTTGCGTCGACCTGAATACTCGTGACATCGCACTAGAATAACTTTGCACCCCTAACAGAAAGCGAGAGGTTACATGTCGTTTTTCATTTGGCTCGCAATAAACGTGGTACTCGCCGGTTTCGTTGCGCTTTCGTACAACTCGCTGGTGCGCAGGCGCAATCAAGTGAAGAATGCATGGTCGCAGATCGACGTTCAGTTGAAGCGTCGAATCGAGTTGATTCCAAATCTTGTCGAGACGGTCAAGGGTTACGCTGACTTCGAGCAGAAGACATTGCAACAGGTGATCGCAGCGCGAAATGTGGCGATGGCTGCACCGAGCACCGTCGCGGGTCAAGCCGGAGCAGATAACGCGTTGTCTGGTGCATTGCGACAATTGTTTGCTTTGTCTGAGTCGTATCCGGATCTTAAAGCGAATGCGAGTTTTTTGAGTCTGCAAGAGGAACTCAGCAACACAGAAAGCCGCATCGCCTATGCGCGCCAGTTCTACAACGACGCCGTTTTGACATACAACAACGCGGTTCACTCGTTTCCGAGTGTGATCTTTGCGTCGTTGTTCAAGTTCAAAGAGAGTGAATTTTTTGAGGCGACAGACGCCGAAAAAACCGCGCCAAAGGTGCAGTTTTAGTACCTCCGGTCATCTATGCACGATTTGATCTCCGCGAACAAGCGACGCTCGATATTTCTGATTCTCGGCTTCGTGCTGCTCACGGTTGCAGCCGGCGCCGCAGCCGGGCAGGTTTCCGGTAACCCTTTTTTCGGCACTTCGATCGCCCTGATTATTTCCGCGGTGATGGCGTTCACTTCCTATTGGAAGTCAGACGCGATTGCGTTGCGGGTCAGTCGTGCCAAACCAGCCGACGAACAGACCTACAAGCGATTGCATAATTTGGTCGAGGGTTTGTGCATCGCCGGTGGTTTACCCAAGCCGCGCCTGTACGTGATCGACGACCCAGCACCGAACGCTTTCGCCACCGGGCGAAACCCAAAGCATGCGGCTATCGCCGTGACGAGTGGTCTACTTGAAAAACTTGATCGAGTCGAACTCGAGGGAGTCTTGGCGCACGAACTTTCACATATTCGCAACTACGACATCTTGGTTTCGACAATCGCCGTGACTCTCGTTGGCACGATTGCGATATTGACAGACTTGGCGATTCGCATGATGTGGTGGAACGGTGGCCGAGTCAGTCGCTCGTCCGATCGTCGGAACTCGAGCAACCCGCTGGCGTTGATTGGCTTTGCATTGCTGATAATCGCACCAGTCATAGCCCGCATTATGCAAGCCAGTGTGAGTCGCCGCCGCGAATCATTGGCCGATGTTTCAGCCTGTCAGTTGACGCGATATCCGCCCGGTTTGATATCCGCTTTGGAAAAACTTCAAGCAGACAGCACGGTGACGCATTCGGCCAGTATGGCAACGGCCCATATGTGGATTGAGCAGCCTTTGTCGGGGGTGAATGACGCAGGCAGGTTAGGTGGATTTCATAAACTGTTTAATACCCATCCACCGCTCTCTGAGCGAATAGCAACCTTGAGGGAGATCTAGGAATGCACGGTTTTCGAAACAAAAAGTTTTTGGCGTTGTTTGTTGCGGGTGTAGTTGTCGCTGGTTGTAGCGGTTCATCAACTTCGACCGAGACGACTGAAGCGGTGGTCGTGGACACAAGTGTTGTCGAAATCACAACCACTACGACGACAATTCCGATTGTTCGTGCACCATTGACCGGGGCACAGGCGCCTGATGAATCGGTGATTGGACGACCGGCGATGATCGTCAAGATCGATAACCATCCGAAGGCTCGACCGCAGTGGGGTTTGAATCAGGCTGACATCGTGTTCGAAGAGAATGTCGAGCAGTTGACCCGTTTCGCCGCGGTGTTTCAATCGCAAGGTAGCGACCCGGTGGGGCCAATACGCAGCGGTCGGCTGCAAGACATCGATCTTGTCTCGTCTTTAAATGGCCCGTTGTTCGTCTGGAGCGGTGGCAACGCGGGCGTTACCGCAAAGATTCGTAAATCAACTTTGGTTGATCTGAGTCATTCGATCGCCAACGAAGCCGGCGGTTTTAGACGCGAGTCAAGTCGTGTGGCACCACACAACTTGGTGGCAGATACGACAAAACTTTGGACACTTGCAAAAACCGACGCCAAACCACCCGTGCCACAGTTCGAATATCGCGCCGATGATCAAGCCGTGCCGGCAGATGCCAAACCTGCTGGTGCAGTGAAAATTTCAATGGATGGCGTGGATGTGATGTGGGAATGGAGACCCGAGGTTTTGGCGTTCGTGCGTTCGCAAGATGACGAGCCGCACGTAGACATGCAAGATGTACGGATTAACGCGTCAAATGTCATCGTGTTGTCGGTGACATACGGCAAGTCTGGTTCGAGTCCGGTTGCCAAAACCCTGGGCAGTGGTGAAGTCTGGGTTTATACGGCAGGTGCTTTGATTCAAGGTTCATGGGAGCGCACTGATCCGCTGAAGCCATTTGTGTTTAAAGACACAAAGGGGGCTGTAATCAAACTCACACCCGGTCGCACATGGGTTGAAGTAATTCGGGCGAAGTCGGCGGCACATATTCCTGCGGGGGTAGATGTCACCAGTGTCGCTTATCCGTAACGCAACCCGAGTTCGCGCTCGCTACGATTAGAACAAATAGTTGAAGGGTTCACTCATGGCAAAACGCGAAACAGAAAACCCAAGCAAGTCGGCCACCGGGTCGATGCTTGTCAAGCGTGGTCTGGCGGAAATGCTCAAGGGTGGCGTAATCATGGACGTTGTCAATCCTGAGCAGGCCAAGATTGCCGAAGACGCGGGTGCGTGTGCGGTGATGGCTCTTGAGCGAGTGCCGGCAGACATTCGTCGAGACGGTGGCGTGGCGCGAATGAGCGACCCTGAGATGATCACCGGCATTCAGGCCGTTTGTTCTATACCAGTCATGGCCAAAGCGCGAATTGGGCATTTTGTTGAAGCACAAGTTCTTGAATCGCTCGGCGTCGACTTTATTGATGAAAGTGAAGTGTTGACACCAGCAGATGAGGCTCACCACATCGACAAGTTGAAGTTCACCGCACCGTTCGTGTGCGGTGCGACAAATCTCGGTGAGGCATTGCGTCGCATCAGCGAGGGTGCGGCTTTGATTCGTTCTAAGGGAGAAGCCGGAACCGGCAACATTGTCGAAGCGGTTCGCCATCTTCGCTCAATTATCGGCGACATTCGTAAAATCACACAGGCCGACTCGGCGGAACTTTTTGAATGGGCCAAGCGACTGCAGGCGCCGTTGCCTTTGGTGCAAGAGATTGCCGAGACGGGATGGTTGCAAGTGCCGTTGTTCTGTGCTGGTGGTATCGCCACGCCAAGCGACGCGGCGTTGGCAATGCAACTTGGGGCTCAGGCAGTTTTCGTCGGCTCAGGCATTTTCAAGAGCGATGATCCCGCGCCACGAGCCAAGGCGATCGTCGAGGCGACAACGCATTTTCGAGATCCTGAGATCATCGCCAAGGTGAGTCGAAATCTTGGCGTGCCAATGACCGGAATCGGCATGGACAAAATCGAACAGCGTTATGCAGAGCGTGGCTGGTGAACGATTCGAGGCCTCCGGGTTATGCGAGTTTCACAAAATAGTGCGACAAAAGTAGTCGGAGTTCTAGCGCTTCAAGGCGCATTTGATAGTCACGAGCGAATGCTTGATGAACTTGATGTTGCGGCACAAGAAGTCAGAACCCCACAAGATTTATCGGTCGTAGATGCGCTGATAATGCCTGGCGGTGAGTCGACAACAATGTCCCAGTTGCTTGAGTCGTCAGAGTTGTTTGAGCCCCTGAAAAAAATGATCCACGAGGGCATGCCAGTTTTTGGCACCTGTGCAGGGATGATTCTTTTGGCCAAGACGATTATCGATGGACGTGATGATCAAGTTTCATTCAATGCGATCGACATCGAGGTGCAACGCAATGCCTATGGTCGCCAAATCGACAGTTTCGAGGCCGAGATTCAAGTCGAGCGACTTGATGGTGCGTTTCACGCCGTGTTCATTCGCGCGCCACGAATCGTCAGCTTGTCTCCGAATGTCGAGATTTTGGCGAAGTTCGGTTCGGACGTAGTTTTGGCGAAGCAGAAAAATGTCTTGGTTGCCGCGTTTCACCCTGAACTTTCAAATGACAAGCGAATTCATGAGATGTTTGTAGAGGGGATTTAGCAATGTCAGGCCACTCTAAATGGGCAACCATCAAGCACAAGAAAGCTGCGATTGACAAAGTTCGCGGCAAGACTTTTGCCAAACTTTCTCGATTGCTAGAAGTAGCAGCACGCGAAGGCGGAGATGTTTCGATAAATGCTGCGCTGCGCACAGTGGTGTCAAAAGCAAAAGCGGCACAAATGACAAACGAAGCAATTGATCGCGCAATCAAGCGAGGCATGGGAGAGACCGATGGGAAAGTTTACGAATCTGTGACTTACGAGGCGTATGCCCCGGGTGGCGTGGCGATGTTGATCGACATTCTTACTGACAATCGCAACAGGACAGCCGCCGACGTGCGAATAATTTTTTCAAAGCAAGGTGGATCAATGGCTGCACCCGGCTCAGTCGGTTGGCAGTTTTCGCGCAAGGGCGTGATTCTCGTTGCAAAGTCAGCCAGTGAAGAAGAGTTGATGACTATCGGTCTCGATCATGGACTAGAAGACATCACTGCCGACGAAGAAATGTGGCACATTATCAGCGAACCCAGTCAGGTCTACGAATTGAAAGCGGCCTACGAAGCGTCCAAAATTGCCGTGAGTTCAGCGACGACGACGATGCTCTCGGCGAATACTGTTGGTGTAACCGACCCCGCTGATGCAAAGGCGATTTTGAAAATTATGCATGAACTCGACGACAATGACGACGTTCAAGATGTCTACGCTAATTTTGATATTTCTGAAACTCTGATCCAGGAGGTTGGTTAGTTCATGGCATCTTCTCGAGCCCTTGAAGTTGGGGATGTTGCACCAGACTTCATACTGCCTGGCACAGCCAACCAGAACTATTCTCTGTCACAATTTCGTGGCCAGACAGTCGTCTTGGTTTTTTATCCGGGCGACGCGACCATGGTGTGCACCAAGCAGTTGTGCTCGTATAACCAAGAGTTGCAACAGTTCCAAAAAGTCAACGCCCAGATTCTGGCGATATCCGCACAAGACATGGCCAGCCATGAAGATTTCAGCGCTGCGCAAGGCTTTGGGTTTCCGCTTCTTTCGGATACAGACAAAACGGTGGCCAATCTCTATTCGGTCATTGGACCGTTGGGATTGCCCCGACGAAGCGTTTTCGTGATCGACGCCAAGGGTGTCATTAAATACGTCCATCGGGCCCTTTTGGGTTTGACCTTTCGACCCGTCAGCGAACTAATCGAGGCAGTCGCCACGGCCTAGACAGGCACATACTAAGATGAACATATGTTCGCCCCATCTCAAATCAATGTTCTTGGGATCGACCCTGGTTTGACCAGGTGTGGCTACGCGGTGTTGCGACAAATCGGCGGCACCGAAATTTCGCTGACTGCTTTGGGGGTGCTGCGAACCAGTCCCGAGAAAGACCTGTCGAATCGTCTGGCCGAGATATCAACCGAAATTGACGCATTGCTTGTCGAGTATCAACCATCTGTGGTCGCCATTGAGCAAATATTTTTTCAAGCCAATGTGCGCACGGCGATGAGCGTCGGACAAGTCAGCGGACTCGTGTTGAGCGCCGCGGCGCGTCGTGGTCTCGAAGTCGTGCAATATTCGCCGAATCAAGTCAAACTCGCGATAACCGGTTGGGGTGGCGCCGACAAAGCTCAAGTACAAAAGATGGTCAAACAACGCCTCAAGTTGAATTCAATTCCCAAACCTGCAGACGCCGCCGACGCTGCGGCGATCGCGTTGTGTCATATTGCCTCTGGTCCGTTGGCGGCAAAGATCGCCCAGTCAATTGGGGGCAAAAAATGATCGGATCCTTGCGCGGGGTGGTGCTCGAGCGCACGAGCGACTCCACCGTTCTGATCGAAGTAAGTGGCCTTGGCTATCTAGTGCATGTCACCCCGCGCACACTGGGTGAACTCGAACCAACGTCCAAAGCGTTTGTTTATGTGCATCACCATGTTCGCGAAGATGCGCAAACTCTTTATGGTTTTTTGGACAGAGACGAAAGAAGATGCTTTGAGGTGCTGATTGCGACTCACGGGGTTGGGCCAACTATGGCGATGGCGGTCTTGGCCACGCACTCACCCCGAGCGCTGGTTGATATCGTCGCCGGGTCTGACATTGCAGCTTTGACGCTCGTCTCGGGTGTCGGTAAAAAAACTGCGGAGCGATTGTTGATCGAATTGAAGAATCGATTGAATCTGAACATTCTTGGATCGTCTAACAATCTGGGTGGTTCGTCGAGTGTTGGTGACGTGCGTGACGCACTTGCCGGCTTGGGTTATTCGGCCGAAGAGATTCGTGATGTATTGCGAGAGTTGAGCGTGAGCAATGATTCAGAAGTAATGTTGCGCGAAGCACTCAATCTGTTGGGGGTACGCCGTGCGTGAAGAATATACCGACCCTGCGATTACTACAGACCCCGCAGATCTCGAAGACATTGGTTTGCGTCCCAAGTCACTTGCAGACTTTGTCGGGCAGCGCGAATTGAAAGAGCATCTCGGCATTGTTTTAGAAGCCGCGCGCAAGCGGGAACAATCGGCTGATCACATTTTGTTGGCTGGTCCACCCGGCTTGGGCAAAACGACGATGGCTGGCATCGTGGCAAGCGAGATGTCCGCAAAAATTCACATCACGTCAGGCCCTGCTCTTGAACGAGCGGGTGATTTGGCGGCGATTTTGACCAAACTAGACACCAACGATGTGTTGTTCATCGACGAGATTCATCGCTTGTCCAGGCAGGTTGAAGAAATTTTGTATCCGGCGATGGAAGACTTTCAAATTGACATCGTCGTCGGCAAGGGGCCATCGGCTTCTTCAATTCGTTTGACGCTGCCCAGATTCACCCTGATTGGGGCGACGACTCGCACGGGCATGATTACCGGCCCGTTACGAGACCGATTCGGACTGGTTGCCAGGCTCGACTTTTATGAAGTGGATGAACTCGAAAAAATTGTTTTGCGGACGGCTCGAATTTTGAAGGTGCCGATCGACAAGGGCGGGTCGCACGAAATCGCTCGGCGCTCACGCGGCACCCCAAGAATTGCCAACCGGTTACTGCGACGAGTTCGCGATCACGCCGAGGTTCGTGGTGATGGTCAGGTCACTCAAGCCAGCGCACGCCAAGCACTTGAAGTTTTCGGCGTCGACGACTTAGGTCTAGACAAAGTTGACAGAGCGATCTTGTCGGCCCTGTGCCGTCAATTTGCCGG
>SYNW01000001.1 GCA_005805045.1 Actinomycetota bacterium | reverse complement strand
TAGCAGTCAAAGCGATGTCTGATCGCATCACGATTGTTAGTGCCGAGCGAATTCGCGACGAGTTCGACCGCCTGATAGTCACCGATCGACCGTCATTTGGTTTGTGGTTTTTGGTTGACAACGGTCTCTCTGCGCATTTTTTGCCAGAACTCGCAGCGATGCAACTCGAGCAAGACCCGATTCATCGACACAAGGATGTTTTGACGCACACGCTCGCGGTAATTGAAAATGTAAAGAGCGATGAGCCGTGTGATTTTCGCATCACCCGGTTGGCGGCGCTATTCCATGACGTCGGCAAGCCAAAAACGCGGGCGATTCGCCCGGGCAAGGGCATAACTTTTTATCATCATGAAGCCGTGGGCGCACGCATGACCCGTGATCGAATGCGCAAACTGCGATATCCGGTGCAAGACGTCGAGACGGTCGCCGAACTGGTCGCACTCAGCGCGCGATTTCACACATATCAAATGGGATGGACAGATGCGGCGGTGCGCAGATATGTGCGCGACGCAGGTGCGCACTTAGCCGAATTGAATGTCTTGACTAAAAGTGATTGTACGACTCGTAACGAAAAAAAAGTTGCCGCACTCGCTCGGCGCATGGACGAACTTGAACAACGCATCGCCGAACTCACGGCGCGAGAGGAACTTGCCGCAATGCGTGCGGAAATGGATGGTGCGCAAGTAATGGAATTTTTGAATATAAAACCGAGCCGACATGTTGGTAATGCTCTGGAATTTTTAATGGAGATTCGCATTGAAGAAGGTTTGCTTGGCGAGCAAGAGGTGCGCGATCGTTTGAAATCTTGGTGGGACTTGCAGAACAAGTAATTTAATTTGTTAGGGTTTAGCCAACATGCCACGCAAACAGACACAAAGAAAACAGAGCAACGAGCCCGAAGACCTCGATCTGCATCTTGGCGAGATTGATCATCGGTTGACCCGTCGCTCAGTGATAAACAATTTTCGCGGTGGGACAATTTCGCAAGAGAGCATTTGTGATGCGCACCCAGAACTGTTGCGTGTGGCGCGCAACTTTGGTAGGCCAACGCGGGTCAAATGTCCAATTTGTGTCAACGACCAATTGGTCACGGTGACCTATCTGTTTGGTCCGAGGCTTCCTCGGCATGGAAAATTCATCGCCACGAGAGACGAGATCGAACAGTTCGCCCGTCGACCCGAGCAATTCACTGGCTATTTGGTTGAGGTTTGCCGCAGTTGCTCGTGGCACCATTTGCTTAAGACCCGCAGTATTTAAGTCGCTTTAAAAACCCCGCAACAGGCCTGTGGCACTGTGCTGGGGTGCCGTTACACTTCCAAGTTCACATACCTGCCCCTTCGGGGGCCCCAGCCTCGGGTTGGGTCCGAAGGGAGTTATCACGTTCATGCGTGCATATGAATTAATGGTCATCATTAACGGCAACCTTGAAGAGTCGGCTGCTCACAGCTGGTTGGGCGTCATCACCAAATCGATTACAACTGCCGGCGGAGCCGTTCACGGCACACCTGACTGGTGGGGCAAGCGTCGCTTGGCTTATCCAATCAAAAAACAAAACGATGGTTACTACGCAATTTTCAATATCACAGCACCCGGTGGTGCTCTTGATGAAGCAGAACGTGCGATGCGCATCGCTGATGATGTGTTGCGACACAAACTCCTCCGCCTTCCTGATGACGAAGCCGCACGTCGCGGTCTTGTAGTCACAGCAAACTCATAAGCAATTCTCAAAGATAAAAGGACACAGATCAAATGGCTGACAACAGCATCACACTCGTCGGAAACTTAACTCGCGACCCAGAAATTCGATTCACGGCAACTGGTCGAGCAGTCGCCTCGTTCGGCATCGCCGTAGGTCGTCGCTATCAGGTCAACGGCGAATGGCAAGAGCAAACTTCATATTTCAACGTCACTGCTTGGGGCCAACTCGGCGAAAACGCAGCGGCCACATTTGCTAAAGGCACGCGAGTCGTCGTAACGGGTCGTCTTGAACAACGCGAATACACCTCACGCGAGGGGGAAAAGCGCACCGCAATCGATGTCATCGCCGACGAACTTGGGCCAAGTTTGCGCTGGGCAACCGCAACGGTTGTGCGCACTCCAAAACAAGATAGCCAAGGTGGCGGTTCGGCTAATCGCCCGGCCAACACCGGCACCAACCCAGGCACCGAAGCAACGCCATTTGATGGCGAAGAACCTTTCTAATTCATTAACTAAGCCACTACACAAACAAGGACTTCCCTATGACAAGTAAATCCAACAAACTCAGAGCGAAAAAAGCGCTGCTTCGCAAACCAAAGAAGCGTCCAAACATGATGGTGCAAGAAAAAGTCGGCTTTGTTGATTACAAAGACGTCAACTTGTTGCAGCGCTACATGTCTGATCGCTCCAAGTTGCGCGCGCGAAGAATGAACGGCAACTCCGTGCAACAACAGCGCGACATCGCGACTGCGGTTAAAAATGCCCGCGAGATGGCTCTGTTGCCGTACACCAAGCGTGTTTCTGCAACACGCGCGCCACGCGAGCGCGGCGAAAATGGTTCAGACGATCGTGGTCGCGATCGTGGCCCTCGCCGTCCGCGGCGTGATGAGGGTGCAGGCGCTTCAACCCGCGTTGAAATCGCAGAAAACATCTCGGCGGAAGTCACCAACGGTCCGTCTGTTGAAGCCATCGTCGACGGACCGACATCATGAAAGTTTTGCTTCGTTCAGATGTCAAGGGTGTCGGTCGTCGTGGCGACGTTGTAAACGTGTCATCGGGTCATGCTCGCAATTTCTTGTTGCCAAATGATTTGGCGATAGTGGCTAACGAAGGCACGATTGCTCAGGCAGACATAATGCGCAAGTCCCGCGAATTGCAGGTTGCTGCCGACCGCGAATCGGCGCGACTCGTTGCCGCATCGCTTGCCACAACCGTGATCACAATTGCTGCCAAGGCCGGCAATGAGGGCCGTTTGTTCGGCTCAATCAATGCAGCAGAAATCGTCAAGGCAATTCTTGACCAAACTGGCGTGACAATCGATCGCAAAGCAGTGCAAATCGAGGCACCGTTGCGTCAACTTGGTGAACACACGGTCACGGCCGTGGTTTTTGATGATGTCGTCGCAACTCTCAAAGTCAACATCGTCGCAAAATAGACTTTGTTGGCTACGAGTATTTGTCAATTAGTTATCCACCAGTTATCCCCAGAAGAATCACAGGGTTATACCCGTAGCAATCAACAGGCAAACTACGGCATTGTGTAGTCATGTCAATTGCTGAATTTCCTCGTGGTGATCGCGTCGCCGCACAGCAACGATCAATAAACAGAATTCCTCCGCACAGCATCGAAGCAGAAGCATCGTTGCTGGGCGCGATGTTGTTGTCGCGAGATGCGGTCGGTGTCGCATTCGAACGTGGGGTTCGATCGGACGAATTTTATAAACCGGCGCACCAACACATTTACGATGCGATTCGTTCGCTGAACACCGCTGGTGAACCAGTTGATCCGATAACCGTTGGTGATGAACTTCGCCGAAATAATTTGTTAGATGGCATCGGTGGTATTGATGCACTTTTGATGTTGCAAAATGCGACGCCCGCAATTACAAGTGCCGAGCGTTACGCAAAAATCGTGCGCGAAACGGCCTCGCTGCGCAGACTGATTTCGGTTGCCTCCGAAATCGCCGAGATTGCCTACAGCGGCCCCGAAGACGTGGCCAAAGCGCTCGACGAATCTGAGTCGAAAATCTTTGACGTCTCCGAAACGAATATCGGGGACACTTCGCAAAAGTTGGGCGTTTTGGTGATTGATGCGATGGGGAAACTTGAGGACCGCGCGAACAACAAAGAGATGATCACCGGCATCGCAACCGGGCTCGACGGTCTGGATAAAATTTTGCTCGGTTTACAGCCGGGCACCCTCAACATTTTGGGCGCTCGACCTGCGATGGGCAAGTCGGCTTTGGCGCTTGGTGTCGCCGTGCACGTGGCGCGTACTTCTGGCAAGCAAGTTTTGTTTTTTTCGCTCGAAATGGGCACCGCCGAACTTGTGCAACGAATTCTCGCCAGTGAAGCGGGTGTCGACTCGAAAATTTTGCGCAGCGGTCGACCATCTCCAAACGATTGGACGAAAATTGGTCACGCCGTTGGACGGTTGGACGTTCCGTTGATTATTGATGACAGCCCGGGCACCTCAGTCGGGGCAATTCGTGCCAAGGCGCGTCGTGTCGTCAGCCGCCAAGGTGAAATTGCACTTATCGTCATCGATTATTTGCAGCTCATGGGTGGGGATGGCAAGCCAGAGAATCGTCAACTTGAGGTCAGTGAGATCAGTCGAAAACTTAAGTTGCTGGCCCGCGAATTCAACATTCCGATTTTGGCATTGAGTCAGTTGAGTCGTGGTCTCGAAGCACGAACTGATAAGCGACCGACACTTTCAGATTTGCGCGAGTCTGGCGCCCTCGAGCAAGACGCCGATGTCGTGATGTTTTTGTATCGCGACGAGGTTTATAATCCAGACAACAAAACCGAAATGGGCGCCGCTGAACTTAACGTGTCGAAACACCGTGCGGGTCCGCTTGGCAAAGTGCGACTAGCCTGGTTGGCCACTTACACGCGCTTCCAAAATTTCGCGTCTGATCCCAATTCGGATTAGCCATGTTTCTTGGCGAAGACCTTTTGGCGTGGATGGTAGTTGCACTTGGTGGTGCGATGTTCGCCGGCAACGTCGCCGCATTGGTTCGCCCACCCAAGAAGCATCGCGATGCCAACGAATTAACCAAGGCGCCAATTGTGCGCAGTGTGGTCATGGCAACAATCGGCGCGATCGCCGCACTTTGGGCATTCGTCAGTCTGCTCTAAAAATTTTTGACATGGCAATACATTTTGCTACTACGGTCGAGCGGGTGACGGGAATCGGACCCGCGTATTCAGCTTGGGAAGCTGATGTTCTACCACTGAACTACACCCGCAATTGTATGTTTGAGCGTAGCAACACAGTTTTAAGACCGAAATTTAAGTTCAACAAAAAATTTACTAAGGTGATTTAGTCGTGATTTTGTCAGATCGAAGCATCAAAGAGGCCCTTGAAGCCAAGCGAATCATCATTGATCCGTTGGATATGTCGTGCATTCAACCTTCGTCGATTGACGTCAAGG
>SYNW01000111.1 GCA_005805045.1 Actinomycetota bacterium | reverse complement strand
TGGCTATTTCATCGCGCACAAAATTGCCGATGCTTCTTCCGTCTGCTCGACGAACCAGTTCGCCCGCTATCCACCCAAATGTCATCGCATGATATGACGGCACACCAATCGGCACAAACGGCGTCTGCTCGGCGACAAGTTTCGCCATAAAAATCGGATCAGATAATTCGGCGACACTAACTTTGCGCTCCAGCCCCGGCACACCAGCGACATGTGCCAAAGCGTCACCGATCAGCACCTCACCTTTGCCGCCGACGGCAAACTCGGGCCACATCGACTTGATCGGTGCCTCAAGATTGATCAGCCCGCGTTCGACACACATCAAAACTGCGACCGCACAAATGCCTTTTGTGCCAGATGCGATGACGCAAAGCGAATCGTCACGCCACGGCGAACCATTTTTTTGTTGACCACCCCAAAGATCGACAACTTTCTTGCCGGCAACAAACGCCGCAAAAGATGCACCGGCACTCGCCTGCGAGTGGTGCTTTAGAAAAATTTCGCCAACAGATTCGTAGCCCGAAGCCACGAACAAACTGCGCGTCACCGCATTGACCTCTCGATGCTCGGGGTCGCCGAGATCAAACTCTGCGTATATTGCTGCTGCGGGTTACCGATCACAGACTCTGACAGCCCAACTTCAACGATTCTGCCTTCAGACATCACCGCCACTTCGTCGGCGATGCTGCGCACAAGGGGCAGGTTATGTGTCACGAACAACATCGCCAAACCCAACTGTCTGCGCAAGTCGCCAAGCAAATCGACAATTGCAGCCTGTACGAGCACGTCGAGCGCACTTGTCACTTCGTCACAGACCAGAACCTCGGGTTCGCTCACGAGAGCTCGAGCGATAGCAATTCGTTGTCGCTCGCCACCCGATAATTGATCGGGGTATTTGTTGGCATATGAACCCGGCAAACTCACTTTGTCTAGAACATCGAGCACTGCACGACGAGCATCGTCTTTCGACTTGCCGTCAATCACCAACGGTCGCACGATTGAGTCGCCAACGGTTCGACGCGGGTTCAATGAACCGTATGGGTTCTGAAACACATATTGAATCGCGAGTCGATCTGCAACTGCGCGTTGCCGCGCCATAGTTTTCAACTCGCGCCCATTCAATCGAATTAAACCCGTCCATTCACGATGCAATCCGCCGATTGCGCGAGACACGGTTGTTTTGCCAGAACCAGATTCGCCGACGAGTGCGAGACATTCACCTTTGCGTATGGTCAACGAAACATCATGTACAACCGTGTTGCCCGAGTAGCCAGCACTCACCGACACCAACTCAACAACAGGTTCGCCAACTTTTCGTGCCGAAACAGGTTTTGCCGAACCAACCGACACCGACGCAACTTGTGTCGCCTTGATACACGCGGCTGTTTGTCGACCACCAATCGCAACCATCTTCGGAAACTCGACTCGACATGCATCTTCGACAAGTTCGCACCGAGCCGCAAACGCACAGCCAACAGGTCGCTTGCCCGGCGATTGGGCACGACCCGCGAGGCCGATGATCGATTTTTTGCTCGCAATATCTGGGGCGGCGGCGACCAAGTGTCGCGTATACGGATGCGCTGGGTTCTTAAAGATCTCGGCGACTTCACCTTGTTCGACGACGCGACCCGAATACATCACAGCGACATCGTCCGCCAGGTCGGCGATCACTGCCAAGTCATGGGTGATGTACAACGCGGCGACACCATGATCGCGTGTCAGTTTTCGAATCGTCTTCAGCACATGTTCTTGGGTTGAAACATCCAGACCAGTCGTCGGCTCATCGAGCACGATCACAGAAGGACGACACGCAAATGCCATCGCTAAACCAACACGCTGTTGTTGACCGCCCGACAGTTGATGCGGGTATCGCTCGAGATATTCGTCGTCTCCTGGCAACAAAACTTCGGCCATCATTTCTTTGATTCTCGCTTTGCGCGCCTCGGTTGAGCCGCCAAAGTCGTGGGCTTCGAGCACTTCAGTCAACTGCAAACCGATGCGCAAAGCGGGGTTCAATGATGATGCAGGATCTTGCGGCACGTACGAAACGATTCCACCGCGAATTTTTCGTCTTGCCTCGCTGTCAAGACACAGAACCTCGGTATCGCCACAAAAAATCTGACCGTGCGCAACTTCGACTCCACGCCGCGCATGACTCAAAACTGCAAGACCCACAGTTGTCTTTCCTGAACCCGACTCGCCGACTAAACCGAGCACTCGACCTTTCTCGATCGTCAAGTTGATGCCGTCGACGATGTCGTTGCCCGTGGCGGCGACATTCAAGCGCAGATCAATTATTCGCAAACCGCTCGCGCTACTCACCTTTACCCCCACGATCGATACCTGCAGACACGCGCGAGAATCCGTCACCGATCAAGCCGGTTCCGATTGTCATCAAGGCAAGTGCGACTGTCGGCAGAATCACACCCCAAGGCTGTTCGGTCAGCGCAACCCGGTTTTCTTGAATCATCAAACCCCAGTTGGCGGCGTTTGGTTCGGGCGTGAAACCCAAAAACGCCAACGATGCAATTAGTCCCACGCTGTATGTCAGTCGAAGATTCATCTCGACCAATAATGACGAGCTCACGTTCGGCAAAACTTCGGCGAACACCACTCGCCTTCGCGACTCGCCGAGGGCCTCGGCCGCCGAAATAAAGTCGCGCTCCACGACACTGATCGCCGCGCCCCTAATGATTCTTGCAATGCGCGGTGTCGTCGAGAGACCGACAGTGCAAATAATCAGCACATTGCTCGGTCCGAACATTGAAATCACCACAAGCGATAACAACACCTGCGGAAACGACAGCACGACGTCGAGTGCACGCATGATTACTTCATCGGCGCGACCACGCAAATAAGCCGCAGTCAGACCCAGGGTCGTGCCGAGGGTGATGCCGATGCTGGTCGCGAGCAGAGCCAAGATCAAAATCGTGCGACCACCAAACAAAAACCTTGAGAGCACGTCTTGTCCGAAATAGTCGGTTCCAAATACTGTTCCGGGCACGCTCAAGGTGTTCGGCAGGTCGACATATTCGGTACTTCCAAACGGCGCCAAGAACGGCCCAATCAATGCAACACTGACCAACATCAGCGATAGCACCGCACCAATTTGTGTACGACGCAATTTAAACGCTTGGTTGACCAAACTCGGCGGTCGCTCGTCTACATATTTTTCTTCAGCGAGACTCACAGTCGACTTGGTTACATCGCTCACTTCAACCTCGTTCGCAACCTAGGTGTCACCAAGACCGTGCCGATATCGGCGAGCAAGTTCGTCAAGACATAGACGGCGGCAATGATGAGCGCGAGAAATTGAATCACCGGCAGATCTCGAGATCGCACCGCATCGGCAAGCGCGCTGCCGATGCCCGGAAAGTTGAACAGTCGCTCGACGATGATTACTCCACCGGCAAGATACGCAAGATTGAGTGCAATCACCTGAAACGCAGGGCCAACAGCATTGGGCATTGCATGTCGCCATAACACCGTGCGCTCATCCATCCCCTTTAGTCGGGCCATCTCGATGTAGTCACTTTCAAGGACTTCGACCATCGCTGCTCGCATCACTCGGGCGACATATGGCGTGACTGCGATCAGCAATGTCAGCACGGGCAATGTCAAGCCTTGAATGTCGCTCCACGGTGGTGCGCCAACTTCTAAATAGGTCACCGCGGGCAACAACTGCCAGATCGTCGTCGAGAAGATAATCGTCAAAATCGTGCCAACCACAAATTCGGGCATCGCCGCAAGAATCAGCGAAACAAGCGACGACGTCGTGTCGAATTTGCGGTCCCTGTGCAACGCAGCATTTGCCCCAATCACGATTGATAACGGGATCGATCCAACAGCAGCGATCAACAACAAGAAAAACGACGCACCAACTCGCGGCCCAATATATTCGCCAACCGGAGTTGAAGTCGCATACGAAGTGCCAAGGTCGCCAGTCAAAACTCCTGAAAGCCAGTTGGTGTATTGCACAACAATCGGCTTGTCGAGCCCGAAGTCGGCGCGCAATGCCTCGAGCGCCTCGGGTGTAGCTTCTCGACCGAGTATCGCCTCGGCGGGGTCGGACGGCAAGGCCTGCGTCACCGCAAAAATCAAAAGCGAAACGATGAACAACGTCAACAGCCCAAGGGCTATTCGCTTTAAAACAAAACGCAGAATTGACGCTTTCACTTACCTCACCCTATTAAAGAAACTGCCGCCCGCAGGTTGCGGACGGCAGCTCTAATTGTTTTGAAAGGTTGAACTAACCCAACGAGATGTTTTTGAACCCGTGTGCGTAGTAGTCCATATTCAACTGTGAAGGCCGAGCAACAACACCCTTGACTTTTGTCGAGTATGCGTCAGCAAAGTTATTGAAGAACGGAATAATGTAGGCGCCCTTCTCGAACTCTTCTTTTTGCATTTTCGCCACGATCTCGCGACGCTTCTTGGCATTGGCGGTGCCGGACGCTTGCAAATAATCTGCCCTGAAACTGCTGTCGGCTGGCGGAAACTTCGTCTCCGGATAAACATCCATCGATGCCGCCGCCTGAGCAAGATATGTTCGACCCGACCAGTAAGTCGTGTAGAAGCCGGTGTTCATGTATTGACCCTTTGCGCTCCAGTATGTGCCGCCGTCGATCACCTTGGCGTCGATAATCACAACGCCTTCTGTTTTCTTGGCTTGCTCTGCGAGTGTTTGAATCATCAACACCAAACCGCCGGTGTCATCTGGCGCGGTCAACTCAACTTTCAACGGGTTGGCTTTCGAGTAACCAGACTTCTTCAACAATGCCAACGCAGCAGGAATGTCCTGCTTGCGCTGCTCATAACCGTTGGCGTTGTAGTTGGCGTCGATGTAGCCATAGAGGTCGTTGCCCATCTTGCCGTGACCAGAAAGCACGCGGTTCAACATCTGCTTGCGATCAACCAACAGTCGCAATGCTTGACGCACATTGTTGTCGTCAAACGGCTTGATATCGATTCGCATGCAAAATGCCAACCACGCGCCTGCCGAGTTTTCGATGACATTCAAATATTTCTTCGACTTGAGTGTCTTGAATTGCTCGAACGGAATATCAACCGCCACATCGATTTGTTTGGCGATCAGCGCATTCACGAGTGCCGTCTTGTCTGCGAAGTCGATGACTCGTACTTCGTCTAGATAGACATTCTTTGCATCCCAGTAGCCGTTGAAGCGTTTGTGCACGCTCTCTCGGCCGGGGGTGAAGCTCACAAGGCTAAATGCACTTGTACCAATCTGCGTCTTACCGTCGTAGCCCGCCTTCGCAATCGCATAGGTGTAATTCGCAAGCGCCGCCAAAAAGTCGACGTTCGGTGCCTTGAGATTGAACTCAACTGTCAAGTCGTCAACTCTCACCAATCCCGACGGATCAAGGAACACTCGAAGCGGCTTTCCTGTAGTTTTTTTCGACGGGTCAAGCAAACGCTTGAAGGTCGCAATCACATCGTCTGAAGTCAATGGCGTGCCGTCGTGAAACTTCACACCC
>SYNW01000110.1 GCA_005805045.1 Actinomycetota bacterium | reverse complement strand
TCGAGTTGTTGATGTTGAGCCCGTTTCGCAGGACGAAGTGAGAGCCAGTGTCGACATGGGACCCGTCAAAAAAATCGATGAACCAAAAAACTGGTCAGAAATCGGCAGCGACCCGAATCGCCCCGTGATGCACCTCTCGGTTGGCAACCCGCATGCCGTAGTTGGCGTCGAAGACGTGAGCATCGTCAATTTGTTGGAAATCGGCCGCAAGATTCCGCAAGTTAATCTTGAAATCGTCGAACCTGGTCCTGAGAGGCACGCCATAACCATGCGAGTACACGAGCGTGGTGCAGGCATTACCCAAGCCTGTGGCACGGGCGCGTGCGCCAGCGCGTGGGCGGCTAGCAAATGGGGTTTGGTGCCGGTGTCGGTGCGAGAAGTGCTCGTTCATCAACCAGGCGGAGATGCAACAGTTCGACTCGATCATCCTCAGATTGGTCATGTGACTCTCGTCGGTCCGGCAAACTTTTCTTCGCGTCACAATCTTGAGTTAGTTCTGTGAGCCCGCTGTGAACACGCCGTATCAAGAGGCACTCGGCTCGACGCTCATTTCGCGTGGCTTTCGCGAGCGAATAATTTTGGTCGCCGTCATGATGCCCGGTCGCACCGATGACGAAACCCAAGAGTCGCTAGATGAACTTGCACAGTTGATCGATACGGCCGGGGCAGACGAAGTGGCGAGAATTACCCAGCGTCGCGATGCGCCCGACAGCGCCTATTACATTGGCAAAGGCAAAGTCGAAGAACTCAAAGAACTTTGTTTGGCTCTTGACTCGGACACTGTTGTGTTCGACAATGAACTTTCACCCGGTCAGCAATTCAATTTAGAGAAACTTCTCGGTCGTACGGCCCTGGATCGCACGGCGGTGATTTTGGATATCTTTGCGCAAAATGCCCACACGCTCGAAGGTAAGGCACAAGTCGAGTTGGCGTTGTTGCGCTATCGATTGCCACGAATTCGTCGCGGCGCCAAAGCGGGTCTCTCGCAGCAGGCGGGTGGCATCGGCTCACGAGGCCCTGGCGAAACCAAACTTGAAGTCGATCGTCGGCGCATCGGTGAACGCATCAGTCGACTCGATCGTGAACTGGATAATCTGCAAAAAAATCGTCAAGAGCAACGCAAAAGCCGCGAGCGCAGTGGTCTGGGCTCTGTGGCAATCGTTGGGTATACGAACGCCGGCAAATCTTCGATACTCAATCGCCTGACAAGCGCCGGAGTTTTGGTTGAGAACCGTTTGTTTGCGACGCTCGATCCGACTACTCGTCGACTCGCGTTGCCAGGTGGCGAGCCAGTTCTGCTTTCTGACACCGTTGGTTTCGTTCGCCGACTGCCGCACGGTTTGATTGAAGCGTTCAAGAGCACGCTCGAAGTTGCAGCGACCAGCGATTTGTTGTTGCATGTCGTCGACGCTTCTGCGGTCGATCCAAACGGACAAATTGCCGCAGTGCGTGAGGTGCTCGCAGAAATCGGTGCCGACAAAGTGCCCGAGTTGCTGGTTATCAATAAAACCGATCTGCATCCCGATGAGGCGAAACGACTTGTTTATGAAAACCATGGCGCGGTCGCATTTTCGGCAGTGACCGGCGAAGGCGTCGCCGACCTATTGCTGGCGATCGGCGATCGAATGCGGGCGCTGACCACGGTGATTGAATTGCTAATACCGTATGATCGGGGCGACATCGTCGCCACAGTGCACCGAGAGGGTGAAGTCGTGTCTACATCCAATGAAGAGAATGCAATGCGCATTCGGGCGCGGCTGGCCGATGCCAGCGCCGGGCGTTTGAGCGAGTTCGTGGTCGCGCAATGACCCAAGGTTTCGTTCCACCGCCGTATCCGTACGACCGCTTAGATAAGTTCAAACCCCTTGCCGACAAATTCGAAGGTGGTTTGGTCGATCTTTCGATCGGCACGCCGTGTGATGCTCCGGCACCAGCAATTGTCGCTGCGTTGTCGGCGTCCAACAGCGAGCGTGGCTACCCGCCAAGCATCGGTACCGAGGCGCTGCGCAACGCCGCCCAAGCGTGGATGCAACGCAAGTTCGCGATATCTGCGCCAACATCGCAGATCGCGGCGTGCATCGGCAGCAAAGAGTTCGTTGCGACAACACCGCAATACATGAAACTACGAAGTCCAGATCGTGACACGGTTTTGTTTCCCGCGGTTTCTTATCCAACTTATGAAATGGGTGCAATTTTGGCGGGGTGTCGAGCAGTCGCCGTGCCGATGACACCGTCTGGCGGTCTGGATGTCGACAAAATATCATCAAGCGACATCAAGCGCGCGTTAATGATCTGGACCAATTCACCAAATAATCCGACGGGTGCACTTGATGATTTGCAAGCAGTCGCTGGATGGGGAAGAAAAAACAGCGTGCCAGTTTTCAGCGATGAGTGTTATGTCGAGTTCACATGGTCGCGCAAACCTGAGTCGATTTTGCAGCATGGTCTTGACGGAGTAGTCGCTCTGCACTCGTTGTCGAAGCGATCGAACTTGGCTGGTGTGCGAGTCGGTTTTTATAGTGGTGACAAAGAGATTGTGAATTATCTAAAAGAAGTTCGCAAACATGTCGGCATGCTCGTGCCCGGGCCGACCCAAGCGGCCGCCGTCGTTGCCCTGAATGACGACAATCATGTTGTTGCACAACGCGAAATTTATATTCGCCGGCTCGAATCTCTGGCCAGTGTTTTGTCAAAGTGGTCGGGGTTCACGATCGAACTGCCTCGCGGCGGCTTTTATCTGTGGTTCGACGCCAAAGATGGTTGGGCATTTGCCGAGAACCTTGCAAGTCAAGGTGGTGCACTTGTCAGCCCAGGCGACTTCTACGGTGCGGGTGGTGCCAACAATGTCAGGGTCGCTGTCGTTCAGCCTGACGACAAGATCGCCTTGGTCGCAACGAGGTTGGCAAAAAAGTAGGATTAGTTATGGCCAATAACAAGAAG
>SYNW01000109.1 GCA_005805045.1 Actinomycetota bacterium | reverse complement strand
TGGGTCGAAGTTAGGCGAGTTGACTGCGTCGATTAATTGACGCAACCTTCCAAAGTCGCGGCGGGCGAATTGAAAAGCAAGTCGTGCCTTGTCGAGATTGTCGTCGTCGTCAATTTCGGGTTTAGTTGGAGAAATCCTCTTAATCACCGAATTGACGCAAATATCTGTGAAATCGATGTTCAACCGGCTTACATGTTGATCGGATAGTTCACGATTAAGTCGCAATACCAATCGTTTGCCAACGAATCGCATCGAATGGTAAACAGAATAGAAATTAGTGATTTCTGCGACCGCTTCTTCGACACTTGAACAGATGCGATAAAGCGCCAAGTCTTGGGTCGAGACGAGTTTTCTCGGCACCAAAGTTTGACGAACAAAGGCGTCAAGGCTTTGCCAGAATGGATCATTGGGAAGATCTAGAACGACTATCGGCACGGGGTTGCCCTTTCCGGTTTGTGAAAGGGTGAGCAGTTCGAACATTTCATCTAAAGTGCCGAATCCACCTGGCATACAAATAAAAGCCTGGGATTCTTTGACCAGCATCAATTTGCGGGTGAAAAAGTAGCGCATCGAGACGTACTTCTGATCACCGGCAATTATCGAATTCGCCGAAGTCTCAAACGGCAGACGGATGCTGACGCCGATCGACATTTCACGACCTGCACCTGACATTCCGGCCTCCATGATCCCTGGTCCGGCGCCCGTGACGACCATCCAATCGGCTGCCGCCAGTTTGGCCGCGACGGCTTCAGTTTGTTTGTAGACAGGGTCGTCTTTTGTTGTTCTGGCCGAACCAAAGATGGTCACCTTTTTTTGGTCAGAAAATGGGGCGAACATGGCGAATGCCTCACGCATTTCCGAGATGGCCGCACTTGCAATCTTGAGATTAAGAGTGCCCGTCGAGTCAGAACCAAGTTGAAGCGACTCGCGAATCAGTTCAGCAATCAATCGTCTGTCTGTTTTGATTTTTGACTCATCTAAAATGATGTTGATCAATTTGTCGACGTCTTGCCCGGGCATTACGAGAGTTCCGCGGCTTTCTCACTGAGTACACCGATTAATTCATCGAAGCTCTTCTGGAATGAGGCGACACCTTCGCGCTCAAGTCTTTCGGCAACATCCGAAACGTCGACTCCGACACGGGCCAAATCCGACCATTGTTGATGGGCAAGATCAACATCGAGTTCAATTGTCGATTTCAGGGTTCCGTGGTCGCGAAACGCTTCAACAGTCGAATCTGGAAGTGTATTGACGGTGTTTTCACCGATCAGGCTGTCAACATAAAGAGTGTCGGTGTACTTCGGATTCTTGGTAGATGTCGACGCCCAAAGTGGTCTTTGAACTTTTGCGCCGAGTTTCTCGAGTCTGTTCCAGCGTGATCCAGAAAAAGTCTTTCGAAACATCGCATAGGCGAGTTTGGCTTGGTTGATCGCCGCGGTGCCGAGCAGTGCATTCGCTCTAGCGTTGTCTTTACCGGCAAGCAAGCGATCAATCTCGGTATCCACTCGTGAAATAAAAAAACTGGCGACACTCGATACTGAACCGACAATACCTGGTCGATCAATCGCCAGGGTCTCAAGACCGTCGATGTAGGCATCCATCACTTGCTGGTATCGCTCAAGGCTAAAAATCAAGGTCACATTCACGTTTCGCGCCTCGGAGATCATTGTCGCGATGGTGGGAATACATTCTCGTGTTGCAGGAATTTTGATCATCACGTTTGGACGCGAAATTTTAGAATGCAAATCTCTGGCACTCGTCAACGTGTTCGCATGATCGTGAGCCAGACCAGGGTCAACTTCGACGCTCACGAAACCGTCTAGTCCGTTGGACGATTGATGGAGGGGTGCGAATACATCTAGCGCTCCGTTGATGTCACGAAGAACCAACTGCCAATAGCTGTCGACAGGCGAAAGTTTCTGATCAATCAACTCTGCCAACTGCGACGAATAGTCACTTGAGCCCTGAATAGCCTTCTGAAAAATCGTCGGATTAGAGGTCAGTCCGCGGATACCGGTGTCGCGGACAGACGCCAGTTCACCTGATGTAATGTAGCTACGCTTCAAATTGTCCAACCAGGGACTTTGCCCGAATTCTTCGTACAGGGCTTTGAGTCGATCTGACATCTATATCGATTTTACTTTTTTGACGATCGCTTCGACGCTGATGCCGAGTTCAATTAGTGCTGTGGCACCGGGTGCACTCGCGCCAAAACGATCGATTCCGATTACATGATCCGCATATTTATGCCAACCCATAGTTACACCGGCTTCAACCGCGACCACTGGCACGCCATCGGGAAAAATAGTTTGATTCGATGACTTGTCGCTTCGCTCATAACGATCCCAACTCGGCATAGAAACCACCTGGGCCAAGATGCCGCTGTCGGCAAGTTCGGCCGCGGCTTGAGTGCAAAGACCAACTTCGCTACCGGTACCCAAAAGCACGACGTTTGGCTTGGCGATAGTCGCACCCACGATGCCGACACCATTTTTTACCGCCGAGCCGTCGGTGACACTCAAGACGTTTTGTCGAGACAAGATAATCGCCGTTGGTCCGTCGTGATCAACTGCGGCGCACCATGCCGCGACTGTTTCGTTTGGATCGGCGGGTCTAATCACCTGAAGATTCGGAATCGCGCGCAACGATGCGAGTTGCTCGACTGGTTGGTGAGTAGGACCATCCTCACCGACGCCCACAGAATCATGTGAAAAAATAAATACACACTTGGCTTTCGACAGCGCCGCAAGCCGAACAGCGGGGCGCATGTAATCAGCGAATACGAAAAATGTGCCACAAACAGGAAGCACTCCGCCGTGCAGAGCCATACCGACGACGGCAGCACCCATCGCATGCTCGCGAATGCCGAAATAAATTTGTCGACCATCAGGTGCAGTGACGCT